>NZ_DLLH01000016.1:0-33549 GCF_002476655.1 Treponema sp. UBA7567 | reverse complement strand
CAAAGAAGTTAAATATATCCAGCCAATGGTTACAAATCCTCCAAAACCGCAGGTGGCAATTATCGGCGGCGCAAAGGTTTCTTCAAAAATCGCTGTCTTGGAAAGCCTCTTGAAGAACGCTTCTGCCTTGATTATCGGCGGCGGAATGGCTTACACATTCTTGAAGGCTCAGGGGCACGAAGTTGGAATCTCTTTGGTTGAGGATGACTTTATCGACACAGCTAAAAAACTTTTGAAAGACGCTGAGGCAAAAGGCGTGAAGATTGTTCTTCCTGTTGACCACGTTGCCGCGGATAAATTTGACGCTAACGCTACTCCGGTTGCTGTTGACGGTGTTGACATTCCTGACAATCTTATGGCTATGGATGTTGGTCCGAAAACTCTTGAGCTTTACAAAGAAGTTCTTTCAACAGCGAAATCTGTTGTATGGAACGGACCTGTAGGCGTATTTGAATTTGACGCGTTTGCAAAGGGAACGGAAGCTGTCGCGAACCTTGTTGCAGAGGCGACTGGACGCGGCGCAATGACTGTTGTTGGTGGCGGAGACTCTGTTGCTGCTGTGAACAAGTTCCACCTTGCAGACAAGATGAGCCACGTTTCAACAGGCGGCGGTGCTTCGCTTGAATTCTTGGAAGGAAAGACATTGCCAGGAATTGCTATTTTGGCGACAAAATAATTTTGTTTGCAGGCTAAGATTGCGTGCGAGTTTCGCTTGCCGAAACTCGATAACTAAACCGCTTGCCGGTTTACGACCGATTTTGGCTACAAAATAACTGGCCTCAAAATAGATTTTTAAAATAATCTAAAAAAAACCGCATCGCCTACTTTTTTATGGTGCGGCTTTTTTTATTCAAAATAAACAGATAAATTACGGCTCTCTTTTTTCAAAATTTCGTTCAGCCATATTCAAATATTCAGTTCAAAACGTAAAAACCAATTATTTTGACATATATCAAAATAAGCAATAAAATAAAAATTCAAGACGATAGTGCTTTTAGGAGGTAAGATAAAAACAGCAGAAAATGGCGCCTGTTTTTATCTTTACAAGTTTGCGTTGGCAAACTTACTAATCAACTGCAATTTCTCACTTTGCTACGAAATTGCAATAAAGAGTCAATCCTAAGACTGAAGTTTTAATCTTGACTTTTTATGGGAGAAATTAAAAATGCGTACAACTTATGTAGCTGGAAACTGGAAGATGAACATGGATCGCGAGGGAACAGTTGCCCTCGTAAAAGAGCTTGTAGTCCAGTTAAAAGACTGCAAAAATAAAGTGATGATTGCACCTCCATTTGTTTATCTTGATCTTGTTTCTCAGCTTGTAAAAGGAACAAATATTCTTCTTGGAGCACAAAACTGCGCCGCTACAGACAATGGCGCTCATACTGGAGAAATTTCTGTCGCAATGCTCAGGGATCTTGGTGTTCAGGTTGTAATCTTAGGACATTCAGAACGCCGTTACGAATTTGGCGAATGCGACGAACTTATAAATATGAAAGTTACAAGAGCGCTTGCCGCCGGTCTTGACGTAATAATCTGCATTGGAGAGCTTTTGGCTCAGCGCGAGGTAGGCCGTGCCGAAAAAGTGTGCGAACGCCAGTTGAATTCAGCTCTCATGGGCGTTTCAAAAGAACAGCTTTCGCATGTGACTATTGCTTACGAGCCTGTCTGGGCAATCGGAACCGGAAAAACTGCAACTCCAGAAGACGCTCAGCAAATCCATTCTTATGCAAGAAAAGTAATTGCAAAAATGTATGATCAGGAAGCGGCCGACAATATCATAATTCAGTACGGCGGCTCAATGAACGTAAAAAACTACAAGGAGCTTCTTGCTCAAAGCGACGTTGACGGCGGTTTAATCGGCGGAGCCTCGTTAAAGGCGGAAACTTTTATTCCAATCTGTAACGGTTAATTTTTTTATTTTGCAAGCTGGAGGCATTTTTGCCTTTGGCAAAAACCGGGCTATCCGCACTTCCGCGTCTTCGCGCTCCATCCGGCAGACGCCGGACGCCTTGCGGTGCTGCTATCCCTTGCCCGATAGCGAGAAGCTTTTTTCTTCTATACTCTATAGCAATAAATTGACAGTTTGTTTATATTTCGATAAAATGCAATCTGCAATTAAAAAGTAGCTGGGAATTATCTGCCAGCATTTTGGAGAAATAAATGAAAGTTGTTTTGTTGGTAGCATTTGTAATTATCTGTGCTCTTTTGGTTCTTTTGGTTCTCGTACAGGACGAAAACAGCAGCGGAATGGGCGGACTTTTGGGCGGCGGAAACTCAGCTGCATTTGGATCACATTCTGCTTCAATTCTTACAAAGACTACTGTTGTTCTTGCAATTCTTTTCTTTGTTGTAACTTTGGCTCTTGCAAAAGTTCTTCCTTCTAAAAAACTTTCTTCTGATTCAGAACTTTTAAAAGCTGCTCAGGCAGAGGGGAAAGTTTCTACTGAAGAAGTTGCTCCAGAAGTAGAAAAAACTACAGCGGACTCTTCTGACTGGTGGAAAGAAGCTGCTGCAGAATAAAATTAAAAGGCAGGTTTTGATTTTTTTAAGTTAAAATCTGCCTTAAAATAGTATTTAAAAAAATCGATTTTCTGATATTCAAATAATTCAGAAAACTAAGGGGATAGTAATGGTTCTTGAGAATGTTTTTACAAAGGAAAGCATCATTATTGGTCTGGAGAGTACAGAAAAAGACGAGCTGTTTGAAGAAATGGTAGAAGCCATTCATTCATTGCATCCTGATTTTGACAGGGCAGAAGTTCTTTCTGCGCTCGAAGAACGTGAAGCTCAGATGAGCACTGGAATTATGCATTCTGTTGCTGTTCCTCATGCTTTTGCGCCTTCTGTAAATGGTACAATTGGTGCTATTGGTATCAGCAAAAACGGAATCGATTACGATTCTCTCGACGGTTCGCCTGTTCATGTTGTTTTTATGCTTCTTGCAGGAAACGGACAGACAGAAAAGCATATTCAGATTTTAAAATCATTAGCACTTCTTATTCAAAAAAACGGATTTGTTGATAAACTTGTTTCGTGTCAGTCGCAGTCTGAAGCCTACAACTTGATTTTGCAGACAGAAGAGGCAGTCTGAGGAGGCTGAAGTCATGGAAGAAAATGAGTCAAATGTAATTGAACATCTTCTTGAAGTTGAAAATATCGCTTCTTCTTTTACCGTTGATGCTCAGAATAAAGCAGCCGAAATTTTGAATTCTGCAAAAGCAAAGGCAGAGCAGGATTATCTTTCAAAATTTAATATTCAATCTGCAGAACTTGAAAAATCTTTCAAGGAAAAGTCTGCGAAAATAAACGAAAACATTGTTTCTGAAATAAACTCTTACAAAGAGAATATTTATCAGTCAGTTCAGGATAAGGCTGCTTTTAGCAATCTTATGAATAATTTGGTTTTGCAAAAATAGATGGCGGTGCGGTATGATGGATAAATCTGCTGCAGATGCTTATGTTTATGCAAAAGTATCCGGAATACTGGCCAATTCCTATTCTGGAAAAAATGCGGACAGACTGTATTCTGCAAAATCTCTGACAGAACTTTATGGTCTTCTTTTTAAATCCGAAGTTCCTGCAATTCCTGAAAATTTGCTTGCCAAAAAAATTGAAGAAAAATCAGTTTTTACTTTTGTAGAACAGTATTGCCAGCTTGTCGAGTGTTATGCCCATCCTCAAAAAATTCTTCTAACCTTGCTTCGGCTTTATGATTATAGTAATTTAAAGATGCTTGCCGGCGCTTTGTGTATGAAGGAAACAAAATGTCCCGAAGTAATCGATTTGGGAAAATATTCTCTTTTAAATTACAAAAATTGGCCGAATCTTGCAAAAATCACCGAAAAAGACGAGCTTTCTTGGTATAACAAAGTTCCTGATATTTCCGAACAGCAGGTTTTAGACACAAAGCTTGATTTTCAATATCTGCACAACCTTTGGAAAGACGCCTGCGTTTCTGAACAGGCTGTAAGAGTTCAAATAAAATCTCTTGTTGCCGAAGAAATAAAAATCCGGAATATTGTCTGGGCGCTCCGCCTAAAAATTTATTACAAAATGGACAATGAAAGCATCTGTCAAAAGCTTTTTTTTGAAAATCCAAAATCAGCCGAAACTGATGTTTTTGCTGGCGAAGCAATGAAAATTTTAAGCAAAGATATTTCTAATTTTGATGAATGGAAAACATGGAAGTACAGCAAAATGCTGAATCCGCACGAGGAAGGCGTTGTTTGGGAAGTTGATCCGCGTTGGCTGGAAAATTCTTTCCGCACAGATCTCGTAAAAAAATATTCTACAGCTTTTCATAAATATCCGCTTACTTCTCTGTCTCTTGTCTGCTTTTTTAAGATAAAGCAGGACGAATTGAATAATATCCGCCATGTGACGGAAGAGTTAAGGCTTGGAGGCGAATAATGGCAAAAACTGCAAAAATGCGTCTTGTCGAATTGATGGTTCTAAAAGAAGACATTGATGAAGTTGTTGAATTTCTTGGTAAAAAAGGAAATTTTCAGTTTCAGCAGAAACTTGAATTAAATCATTCTATTTCAAACCCTGACGAGGATATTCTTTCAAAACTAAAAAATGTACGTTCATTTTTGAATTTGCCGGATGTTACAACCGAAGATTTGCAGGCCTCGACACGTCCTTCTGAATACGACAGAGTGTTGTGCCAGAAATTTCTTTATACTGTGGACGTTTTGCAGAAAAAAGAACGCGATGCTGATGATGAGCTTAAGCGTGTTCAAGATGCTTATAAGGAAGCACTTTCTTTTTCAAATTTAAAAGTTCCTTACAGCGAATTGGAGCATCTTTCTTTTTTGTCGCTCCGTATTGGAAAAATAGATCCTGCTATTTTTGACGAGCTGGTTTTTGATGTTGGACAAAGGGCTGTAATTGTCCCTCTTGGTTCTGATAAGTCAAAAATCCTTGCGGCAACTTCTAAAAAAGGCCGTTTTTCTCTTGACAGTGAACTGCGCAAGCACGGTTTTGTAAATATGGAAATTCCTAGCGACTTTAAAGGTGTTCCAGACGATGTCTTAAAAAGTCTGCAGCAGCAGGTAAAGGAAAAAACTAAGATTTTTGAGAATATCGAAGAAGAAAAACACAATATTGCAAAAACCCATGCAGATTTTCTTAAAAAATTTTTGTGCCAGTTCTCAATTGCCGCTCAAATTAAACTTTTGGAGAACAGCCTTGAGTCAACTGATCTGGTTTACCGTCTTACAGGCTGGATTCCTGAAAACGACTGCCATTCCATGATGACAGAACTCGATAAACTTTCTGAAGGAAGAATTGCAATTCGTCTTTTTGAGCCGAGCGAAGTTCCCTCTGTTCAGACTGGAGAAGAAAAAGTTCCAGTAAAATTGCATCACGGAAAACTGATTAGTTCTTTTGAGAGAATGATTTTTAGTTACGGCTCCCCGGCTTATGGAACAATAGATCCTACTCCGTTTGTTGCGCTGTTCTTTACTTTGCTTTTTGGAATTATGTTTGGCGATGCCGGCCAGGGCTTTGTTTTCTTGCTCGTTGGAATTTTAATGTCAGCAAAAGTTGTAAAAATCGGCGGATGGAATAAATTTGCTCCGATTTTTATGGCAATCGGCTGTTCAAGTATGATTATGGGAATTTTAACAGGCGAATTTTTTGCGACCGAAGGAATAATGAAACCTATCTCGATGTTTATTACCGGACTTTTTGGAGAAAGCCGCTACCCGATTCTTGAAATGAAATTCTGGGAATCGGCAAATGCAATCGGAATCATTTTTGGAATTTTCGGTTTTACAATGGCAGTTGGTTTTGTAATAAACTCGATTGGACTTTTAATAAACATTATCAACAAGTTTTCATGCAAAAAATACGGAAGCGCGATTTTCGGAAAAACTGGAATCGCAGGAGCGCTTTGGTTTTGGTATGTCGTAATCTTTGCTTTGAGGATTGGCTTTGCGCATCATTCTCCGACAACTTTTGACTGGATTTTTATTGCCGTTACTCTGTTTTTTGCAGCTTTTGGCGAGCCTTTTGAAAGATTTTTTGACGGAGAAAAGCCAGCTGTTGAAGGCGGAATTGGCGGTGTAATAATTGGTGGCACGGTTGAATTGATAGAAGTTGTTTCTTCTTATCTTTCTAATTCAATTAGCTTTGTCCGTGTCGGCGCTTTTGCTCTTGCACACGCGGTTTTGGGATTTATTATTGAAAAAATGTGCAGTATTGCTCCGGCAGGTTTTGCACAGGTTTTGATATTGATTATTGGAAACGGGATTGTTGTTGTTCTTGAGGGAATGATTGTTGCAATTCAGGTTATTCGTCTTCAATATTATGAATTTTTCTCAAAGTTTTTCAATGAAACGGGAAAGGAATTTGTTCCTTTTGCGTTTACATATAAATAGAGGTTTTGAAGTTAGTTTAAAACCCCTGGTAATTAAATAAATTTTTTGTGAGGTAAAAATATGAACAAAAAAATTATTGCGTTGGCAGCTGCTTTGCTTTGTTTTACAGTAGCTGGCTTGTTTGCTCAGAAATCAGAAACCCCTGCTGCTACACAGACTGTTGCAGAAGCTCAGACTTCAACTGTAGAAGCTAAGGCTGACAGCAACTCTAGTGCTATAAAATATGTAGCTGCGGCTTTTGCAGTTGCACTTGCATGTATTGCCGGCGGTATGGCAGTAGGAAAAATCGGTGCTGCGGCAATGGGCGCTATGAGCGAAAATGCTGAACTTTCAGGAAAAGCTCTTCCTTTTGTTGGTCTTGCGGAAGGTATTTGTCTTTGGGGCTTCCTTGTTGCACTTTTAATTATCATTCTCTAGGTTTTTAGTAAACGAAAATTATGGAATACTTTACGATTGCTCAGCGGGAACTTGTTCTGGCTTTTAAACTCGTCGGAGTTGACGGTGCAGTTGCCCTTAACAGAAAAGAAGCTCTTGATGCATTTAACCGTGTAACCGGTCATGGCGGCGAGAATTCTTTGCCTGTTGATGAGCGACCGAAAGTCTTGATTTTGTCAGAGGATGTTTCTGCCATGCTTGAACAGGAAGTGCTGGCCTGGCAGAAAAGTGCTCAGTTTCCGCTTATTGTTGAAATTCCTCCGCTGAACGGACATCTGCAGGGAAAAAAATCCCTTACTGATTCGATTCGCGAAGCAGTTGGTATTTCTGTGTAGATTTTGACTCAGGCAAAGCCTGATTTTACGGGAATTAAAAAATGGAAGAACTTAGATCAACTGAAATACTCGACAAAGAAATTGAAGCCGATGCTCGAAAAAAAGCGGACAGAATTGTCGCTAAGGCAGAGAGTGAGGCAAAGTCAATTATTGCAGGCGTTGATGAACGCGTAAAAAAAGCTGTTGAGGAAAAATTATCCGTATATAAAAACAAACTTTCTCTTTTGGAAAAAAATGCGGATGCATATATTCCTCTCGAAAAAGAAAGGTTCCTTGTTGCTTTCTACAATGAACAGGTTTGCAAGGCTATGAACGAATATTTTAATTCAATTGGAAAAGAAAAACGCCTGTCTTTGCTCGAAAATAAACTTGAAAAGTGTAAATTTGCGTTAGAAAATAAAAAAATTGCTGTCAGTTATTTTGGCGGTCTTGAAGAGGCAGATGCTAGAAAAGTTGTAGAAAAAGCATTTGCAAAAAATATTACAGGATATGAAGCAATTCAGTTTGAAAAAAGTGGAGAAGAATCTGTAAAAGGAAACGAAATCCACGAAGGAATGATTCTTAAAAGCGATGAAAAAAATTCCGTGATTGTTCGTCTTACAATAGATGAGCTTGTGCGCGAATTAAAAGATAAATATTCATACGAACTCTCATCAACATTGTTCGGAGGAAGGCTCCCGGAATGATAAAAGGAAAAATAACTAGAATTTCAGGACCGATTGTTTATGCTGAAGGCCTTGAAGGTTGCGGTCTTTATGATGTTGTTGATGTTGGCGAAAAGAAAATAATCGGCGAAATCATTCGTCAGAATAAAGGCATTGCCACAATTCAGGTTTACGAAGACGATACTGGAATGAAGATTGGAGAAGATGTTGTTTCTAACGAACGGCCTCTTTCCTTAAAACTTGGTCCTGGACTTGTCGGAACAATTTATGATGGAATTCAGCGTCCTCTCGAAGCTATGTACAAAGAATCTGGAGCATTTTTGATTCCAGGACAGAGAAGCGAGCCGATTGACGCAAATAAAATTTGGCATTTTGATGCCTGCGAATGTGTAAAAGAAGGAACTCCGATAAAACCTGGTTTTGTGCTTGGAACTGTACAAGAAACTCAGTCGATTTTACATAAAATTATGGTTCCACCGCAGGTTCGCGGACGTGTTCTTGTTTCTTTTAAGGGAAGCGGAGATTATACTGTCGACGACGTTATTGCTAAAACTGAACTCGATGAAGAAATTCGTTTGAGCCATTACTGGTCTTTAAGAACTCCTCGTCCTTTTGCAAAAAAATTGACTGTAAGCCAGCCTTTGGTTACAGGCCAGCGCGTAATTGATGTTTTCTTTCCGCTTTCAAAAGGAGGCACAGCTGCAATTCCTGGTGGATTTGGTACAGGAAAAACAATGACGCAGCACGCAATCGCAAAATGGTGCGATGCGGATTTAATCGTTTATATCGGTTGTGGAGAGCGCGGAAACGAAATGACCGACGTTCTTACAGAATTTCCTAGCTTGATCGACCCTAGAACCGGCCGCTCGCTTATGGAAAGAACGATTCTTATTGCAAATACTTCAAATATGCCGGTTGCTGCCAGGGAAGTTTCTCTTTATGCGGGAATTACTCTTGCCGAGTATTACCGCGACATGGGAATGCACGTTGCAATAATGGCAGATTCAACTTCGCGCTGGGCAGAAGCCTTGCGTGAACTTTCTGGCCGTATGGAAGAAATGCCTGCTGAGGAAGGTTTTCCTGCTTATCTTCCGAGCCGGCTTGCTTCGTTTTATGAACGGGCTGGCCGCGTAGATGCCCTTTGCGGACAGGAAGGTTCTGTTTCTGTAATCGGCGCAGTTTCGCCTCCAGGAGGAGATTTTTCTGAGCCTGTAACACAGCACACAAAGCGTTTTATCCGCTGTTTCTGGGCTTTGGACAGAGAGCTTGCAAATTCCCGGCACTATCCTGCGATTGGCTGGATTGATTCTTATTCTGAATATGCTGACGAAGTAAAAGAATGGTGGGATAATCTTGATCCGCGCTGGGCAAAGGTTAGGCTTGAAGCGCTTGAACTTCTTAAAAAAGAGCAAAAACTTCAATCTATTGTTCGTTTGATTGGACCAGATGCCTTGCCTGACTATGAGCGCATTGTTCTTATCGTTGCGGACATGATTAAAAACGGATTTTTGCAGCAGAATGCTTTTGACGCGATTGACGTTTATTCTGTTCCTGAAAAGCAGATTCAGATTTTGCTTTTGATGATGGAATTTTACAACCGTGGCGCAGCCGTAATAAAAGCCGGTGCTCCGCTGTCTAAGGTGAACGCTCTTCCTGTTAAGGAAGAAATTGTCCGCCTAAAGACAACTGTTCCAAACGATAAGCTCGAAATGATAAAAGAAACGGAAAGCCGTTTTGAACAGCAGATGGGCGGACTTGAACGGATGTACTCAAAAGTTTAAGGACGACTTCCAGGGGCGTTGCGGGGAAGTTCCCCGCAGAGTGGGGTGTGTGAGCAACGAAGTGCGAACCTAGGGGAGAGACTTCTCCCCTCAAAATTGAAAAACTTTGGTTGCTTTTAAAATTTGGAGAAAAAATGAAAGGCGTAGAATATAAAGGTCTGAATTCGGTTGACGGTCCGATTGTTGTTGTAAAACGCAGCGAAAATATTTTTTATAACGAAATCGTTTATATTCGTGACCGCAATGGCGACAAAAAAACTGGCCGTGTAATTGATTTGAACGAAGATACTGCAATTGTACAGATTTTCGGAACAACGACTGGTTTGGATTTGAACGAAACTTCGGTTGAATTTTTGGACGAACCGATGGAACTTCGTGTTGGCGAAGGGCTTTTGGGACGTATTTTTAATGGTCTTGGAGAGCCGATTGACGGACTTCCGCCGATTGTTTCTTCTGAAAAAGTTGATGTAAACGGAATGCCGATGAATCCGTTTGCCCGCGTTTATCCGAGGGATTTTATTCAGACAGGAATTTCTTCGATTGACGGCATGAACACTTTGATTCGCGGTCAGAAACTTCCGATTTTTTCTGGAAATGGACTTCCTCATAACAGGCTTGCGGCTCAGATTATTCGTCAGGCAAAAATCCGCAATTCTGACGAGCAGTTTGTAATGGTCTTTGCGGGAATGGGAATTAAATACGATCAGGCGCAGTTCTTTATAAATTCGTTTGAGGAAAGCGGTGTTCTTTCAAAGGTTGTTATGTTCCAGTCTTTGGCAGACGCTCCTTCGATTGAACGAATTATTACGCCTCGATGTGCTCTTACTGCTGCCGAATATCTGGCATTTAAAAAGGGAATGCATGTTCTTGTCGTAATGACTGATATGACGAACTACTGCGAAGCTTTGCGCGAAATTTCTACAACTCGCGGTGAAGTTCCTGGAAGAAAAGGTTATCCTGGCTATCTTTATTCTGACCTTGCAGAACTTTATGAACGTGCCGGAAAAATAAAGGGTTCAAACGGTTCTATTACCCAGATTCCGATTTTGACTATGCCGAACGATGACATTTCGCATCCAATTCCTGACTTGACCGGATACATTACTGAGGGGCAGATTGTTTTGAGCCGTGAATTGAGTCAGAGCGGTGTTTATCCGCCAGTCAGCGCCTTGCCAAGTTTGAGCCGGCTTATGAAAGACGGTATTGGCGACGGAATGACACGGGAAGACCATGCTAGTGTTTCGAGCCAGCTGTTTGCATCTTATTCAAAAGTAAAGTCAATCCGTTCTCTTGCAGCGATTATTGGCGAAGAGGAATTGAGCAGCGTTGACAAGCAGTATTTGGCGTTTGGAGATGCGATTGAAAGCCAGTTCTTCTCTCAGGGCGAATACGAAAACCGCTCTATTGAAGAAACTCTTGATTTGGGCTGGAAACTTTTAAAATTGCTTCCACAGAACGAACTTTATAGAATTAAACCGGAATTTATTGAAAAATATCTTCCAAAAGATGAAGAGTAGAACTGATGGCAAAGTTAAATGTCGCACCGACAAAATCTAATCTTCTCGCAATAAAAGAGCAGCTAGCTTCCGCTCAAAACGGTTATGAGCTGCTCGAGCAAAAGCGTGAAATTCTGGTAATGGAACTTATGCACATGGTTGAACGCGTAAAACTTCTTGAATCGCAAATTGATAAAGAGTATGCAAAAGCTTATCCTGCATTAAAGAATATGCTTAAGACAGTAGGCGGCGACCGTGTAGAGCGGATTGCCCACGCTGTAAAGTATGATTTTAAAATGAAGGACAAGACAATTACTGCTGGTGGAATGAGCTTTAATTCGATTGAAGTTGAGCTTCCAAAGCAGCAGTTATTCTATTCTTTTATGGAATCATTTGCAGACAGCGATAAAGTTATGGTAGAATTCTTTAACTTGTTAAAGTTGCTTACAAATATGGCGAGCATTCGCACGGTCGCATGGCGGCTTGCAGGCGAAGTAAAGAAAACTCAGCGGCGTGTAAATGCCTTGGACAAGATGGTTATTCCTCAGACGAAGGATACAAAGATTTATATCGAAAGTGTTCTTGAAGAGCGTGAGCGCGAAAATACTTTCGTTTTAAAATCTTTGAAAAACAGGAAGTCATAATGATAAAACCTTTATTTCAAAAAATTGTAGTTGCTGTTAACGGTTCAGACCAGTCGCTTCATGCGGCTATGTATGCGATTCTCCTTGCAAAGCAGTATAAATGTTCTCTAAAAGCAGTTTATGTCGTTGATACTGCGGCTCTCAAATTCCTGAGCATGAGCAAATTCTTCCTTAAAACTGAAAGTCAAAAGTATGAAGAAAATCTTCTTGATGACGGAAAAAAATATCTTGAGCAAATTGTTACTTTTGCAAAAATCAAAGGTGTAAAAGTCGAAACTGAACTTAGAAAGGGAAGCCCATGGTCAGAAATTCTGCATGCAGCGGACGATTTTGATGCCGACCTTATTTTGCTTGGCGGAAAAGAACATTCGGCTTCATCGCTTTCGAGCGAAGTTGCACGCGACAGGGCAAGTTCAACAAATATGGACATTATTGGCAGCGCAAGATGCAATGTTCTTGTTGTTCGCCAGAAAGATATTGAAAAACTTTTTAAAATCGGCTGATAAAATTTGATCCGGCTGTATTAGCCGGGGCTTTTTGCGAAAATACAATTTGTATTTAGACTGGAGAATTTATGTTTTATTATGGTGGGTTAGATTTAACATACCTTGTTTTTGCTGTTCCAGCTCTGCTTTTGGGACTTTGGGCGCAATCTGCCGTAAAAATCCGTTTTTCAAAATACGACAAAATTCTGACAAAAAAAGGCATAACTGGAGCGCAGGCGGCTGCAATTTTGCTTAAGGCAAATGGAATTACAGACGTAAAGATTGCCCGTATAAAAGGTTCTCTTACCGATAATTATAATCCGACAGATAAAATTTTGAGCTTGAGCGAGGCGACTTATTCGAGTGCGTCGGTTGCTGCCGTTGGAGTGGCTGCTCACGAAACCGGACACGCAATTCAGCATAATACCGGTTATTTTCCTCTTGCTTTTAGGCGATTGCTTGTTCCTGTTGCAAATTTGGGGTCTGCGCTTGGTCCTGTTCTTGCGCTTGCTGGTCTTGGCTTCGGCTATTCTGCACAAGTTGAGTCTTATATGCCTTTTTTCCAAATGATTACGAATATCGGACTTTTGCTTTTTGCCTGCGCAACTCTTTTTTATATTGTTACTCTTCCTGTTGAGTTTAATGCTTCTTGGAGAGCACTGAAAATTTTAAAAGGTGCTGGAGTTTTTACTGACAAGGAAGAACTTTCTGGCGCACGCGAAGTTTTGTGGGCAGCGGCAATGACATACGTTGCAAGCGCGCTTGGAGCAATTGGAAATTTTGTAAGGCTTTTGCTTTTGACACAAAAACGCCGCCGTTAGACCTTTTCTTTAAGTTGACAATTCTTTGTTTTTTTGTAAAATGTAAACCATATTTTTAAATAAAGAGGTTTACATTTAAAATGAATAAATCAATTCTTCGTTCTGCAATTGTTGCTTTTTTTGCGGCAATTATCTGCGCTTCAAGTTTTTTTAGAATTCCAATTCCAGGAATTGCAAGTGGCATTGTAATTCAAAATGCGCTTTGTGTTATGACCGCTGTTCTTTTGGGCGGACTTTTGGGCGCTGCTCCGACCGCGCTTTTTTTTGCAGTCGGTGTTATCGGCCTGCCTGTTTTTTCTGGCGGTCAAGGCGGTTTTCAGGTTTTGATGAATATTAACGGTGGCTTTCGCATCGGCTGGGTTATCGGAGCGCTTGTAGCTGGTATGATTTCTGGCCGTCCGTCAGTTATAGAAAAGCACATCACCGTAAAAGGCATAATCCGCCTTTCTTTGGCAGTTTTTATTGGCATGCTTGTTCTTTATCTTCCTGAAGTTTTCTATGTAATAGCTTTTAAAAGCTCAGAACTTGGAGTTTTGGGTGCTGTAAAACTTTTTTTTGCGGCTTTTTTTGCTCCTTTTTTGGCGGTTGATTTTGTTAAAGCAATTTTTGTAATCTTGATTTCGTTAAAACTTCGTCCGGTTGTTGCAATGTATCTTTACGAGCCGGAAAAAGATGAATAAAATCGTAATCGACAGCATCACGAAAATTTACACGACTTCTGAAGGCAATAAAACCGCCTTGAACAATGTTTCTTTTCAGATTGATGAAGGTTCGGTTACTGTGATTGGCGGAGAAAACGGCTCAGGAAAAAGTGTCCTTATGAACATTATCGCCGGGCTTGAAAAGCCGACTTCCGGAAAAATTTATTCTTTTGCAGAAGCTGGACTTGTTTTTCAGGAAGCGGATACTCAAATTTTGGGCGAAACTCCGCGCGAAGATATTTCTTTTGGTCCAAAAAATCAAAAAAAATCAAAAATCCAGGTTGAGCAAGCTGTAGAAAATTCTCTTGAGCAGGTCGGCCTTACAAAAAAAGCAGATTATCCTGCAAGATTTTTGTCTGGTGGAGAAAAACGCCGGCTTGCTGTTGCCTGCATGCTTGCAATGGAGCTTCCGGTCATTATTTTTGACGAGCCCTATGCAAACCTCGATTATGGCGGTGTAAAGCAGGTAAATGCTCTTATAAAACGTCTTCACGAACAGAAAAAAACAGTGATTATTTTGACACACGAACTTGAAAAATGTCTTGGCTTAGCAGATAAGTTTGTGGTTTTGTTCCGAGGCGATAAAGTTTTTGATGGAACTGCGCGCGAAGGGCTTTTGCAAAAACTTGAGCAGTGGAATATACGCAACCCGCTCAACGCTTATTCAAAATTGGAAGATTTAGTCTGGCTGTAAAAAAATGAATCAGAATTGTTACGCGTTTAGTTACAAATCCGGAAAAAGTTTTTTTCACAAGCTGCCTTCCTGGATAAAAATACTTTTTATTCCTCTTTTTAACATTGCGATTTTTTCGTTGAGCTGGAAATTTGCCGTTTTTTTTGTATTTGCCCAAGCCCTGCTTTTTTTATGCCTTCATTTTTCTCTAAAAGAACAGGTTTTCGACTTAACGCCTGTCTTGTGGTACGGAATTTTTTTATATCTTATAAATATTCTTTCCGACACTTATTTGAATTTTGCCGAATATGGAATTATAAAAAGTTTTGTTCAGGCAGTCAAAAATTGCATTCATGACGAAAAAACATTTTCTGTCGTTGTAAAATTCTTTGCCTGCAATCAGAGCGCTTCTCTTATGTTCAAAACTTCAACTTCTCTTGAACTTCGCGAAGGAATTGAAAAAATTGAACTTTTTATCCGGCGTATTCTTCCATGCAAAAAAGAATCAAAATTTGCCGCAACAGTTTCTATGTTCATAAATTTTATTCCCGCAGTTTTTAAAATGTGGACTCAGTTAAAAAGGGCATGGTTTGCACGAGGCGGAAAATTAAGCTTAAAAATGTATTTGGCGCTTCTTCCGGTTCTTTTTAGCCTTGGATTAAAATATTCAATGGACACAGCAAAAGCAATTTTAATCCGCGGATAGAATTTTACCGGGCTAAACTCAAAAATTTATTTTTAGCAAAAATATTTGCGGCAATAAACGCAATTGAAGACATCGGTTATTTTAAAATAATTTTAGACAAATTAGCATCCTGATTTTTCGGACGTCATTTTTTTCTTGCAAAAACATTTTTTTTGTTTGGGAAAGTTTTTCTTAAAAACCGGCTGCTCCGGCTTCGCTTTTCGCTCACTGGCTAAACGTCAGCTCTGGCCTATGCATCCGGCGTAAGTTTTTTTTGTTTCCCAAATTTTTCTAAAAAAATCACCCGTTGGATTTAAAATAAAAAAAACTCAGTACAATGTACTGAGTTTTTACGGCTCCTGCTGGGCTTGAACCAGCGACACACGGATTAACAGTCCGTTGCTCTACCGACTGAGCTAAGGAACCAATTTCATTCACTTGAATGTGAATTTATAATATAAAAATTATAAAAATGTGTCAATATATAAAATGCAATTTTTTTTTATTTTTTTGTAAAAAGTTATTTAATAAGCGTCCAGACAAAAATCCAAATAAAACTTATTACGCACAGCATTTTAATTCCTGTTCCGAGCAAAAATCCTATAAACGAGCCAATTGCGGCTTTTAATGCGTGTGGAATGTCTTCTGGATTTTGAATTAGTTCGCCGATAAATGCTCCTGCAAATGGTGCAATGATTATAAAAATCGGTCCTAAAAACATTGCAAGAAAAAGACCTATTGTCGCTCCCAAAACAGCTTTTTTGCTTCCGCCAAATTTTTTTGTAAGAAGTGGCTGCAAAATCGAGTCGGCAATCGTTATAATTAAGGCGATAATTCCCGTAATCGTAAGAACAGTTACAGAGATGTTAGGAGGCGTGCAAAAATGCGCTGTAAAAAGTCCTGCCCATGCAAGAGGAACTCCAGGCAAAATTGGAACTACGCATCCAGCAAGTCCTGTCAAAAGAAAAATCCCCGCAAGAATTGAAAGTAAAATGTTTAAGTCCATAATCTTATTTTATGATATAATCAGCCTGAAAACAATTGAGGAAAGTTATGAACTATGAAAATGTTTATGAAGAAAAAAAACTTTTGCGTTCAAAAATGCGGAAGCTTTTAAAAGAAAGATATTCTGATTTAAAAAACATTCAGGCTGCTGGAAATTCCGCCGCTCAAAAAATCATTTTATCTGAAGAATTTAAAAATTCGGATTTAATTTTTTCTTATATTCCCTATGGATTTGAAATTGATCCCAGTTTTCTTGTCGAGATTGCCTGGAAAAACGGAAAAACTGTCTGTGTCCCTCGCGTTGTTCCGGATTCAAATTTGATGGATTTTTATTTTTTAGATTCAAAACTTTCTCTTCAAAATCAGCTCGAAAGCGGAGCCTTTGGAATTTTAGAGCCAAAACTGACCTTAAAAAAAGTTTTTACGGATTCTTCTCTAAGAGACAAAAAAATTTTTATGGTTGTTCCTGGCCTTGCTTTTTCTAAAGACGGAGCTAGGCTAGGAAAGGGAAAAGGCTTTTACGACCTTTATCTTCCCCGGCTTTTAAAAACTGGTTGCTCGCTTTTTACCGCGGGGTTTGCTTATTGTGAGCAAATTGTCGAAAATATTCCTGTCGAAAAGACTGACTTTTTTTTGGACAGAATTTTTACGCCTTGAAAATTATTTTTTTGTGTCAGCAGAATAAATTCTCATCCGCGGAAAATTCTCCAGATACGAACTAAAAACAAGATAGTAATCTTCTGCCGTTGCCTTGTTTACTGCTTCGTATTGATCTAAATATAACTCTGGATTGCCGGATGCAAGACCTTTTTGAATTAAAAATGCCGTTCCTTCATTTGTTGAAGTTTTTTCGAGTTCATTTATAATCCACAGATTTTCAAGCTTAGCTAAAAAATCATTTTTTTCTAAATCTTTAACCCCTTGTGTGTCAGTATTTATTATTTTTTTGAGTTCCTGAGAAATTTCTTTTATAGTCTGCTCGTAAATTTTTTCGGTCTGAAGATAGTGCTTGATTTTTGTAATTACGATTTGTGCATAAGGCAAATCCGAATCTGCTGGAAAAACTTTTACTTCCTGCACAAATTCTTCAAGTTTTTTTTGAAGACTGTCTTTTAAAAAATAGAGAAGCGCGTTAAAAATCGCATTGTCGGTCGAAGAGATGTCTGGCGCTTCGAGCATAAACAAAAGAGGGTCAGAAAAATCTGTCGTCGGAATTAAAATCGCAGGTCTAGGTCCTGCCTTGTCGGCGCTTACGTCCGTAAAAAACTGGTGACGGAGCGGAATTCTCTTTATTTTTTTTGGAAGCGGAAGTTTTTTTACCTTTAACTGAATGTTTTGTGTTTGTGAAAGACTTTTTAGTTCTCCAAAAGTTGAATTTAACGAGGCTTTTAATTCTTTTGTCTGATGAATTCCTCCAGTCAAAATAATCGAAAATCTGGTGCAGTCCAAAATTTTTGGATATGCGGCTTGAATTTCTGTAAATTCCATCTGGGCCGGTTTGTCTTTTGTGTCTTCGTAAAGAGCGGAAACTGGTTTTTCGTATATTGTCCGTACGGCTTCGCACAAAAGCTGAAAATCCGCAGAACCTGTTTTTATTCGCCATTGTGCGCGCAGATCGTAACTGATTCCGTCTGCAAGGGCCGGACTGATGTCGCCAAAAATCGTGCAGTAAGCCATTGTTTCGAGGCAGGTGTTAATGTCTTTTGCTGAGCAGTTCACCGTCAAAACGGAATCCTCTGAATTTGTCCGGGCATTTACGCTTGCCTGCGAATTTAGTTTTCCGGTTTTGTAAAGTTCGTCCATTTGCCATTGAATCATTGCCGAAAGCGAATTTGTCAGCACAGAAGCAAGTCCGGCATTTTTTTCTGCAAAAAGCAGTTCTCCTCCGGCAATCGAAAGCATTACGGTCGCTGTATTTTTTGAAGAAGAGCTTTTTATTGTTACTGGAATTCCGTTTTTTAAGGTGAATTGGGAGAATTCTTCCCTGCTTTTTTGAATAAATCGTCTGGCAGAAAAGTTAAAATCTTCTTCTGACGGCGATTTTTCTTTTTTATTTTGCAAATTTTGTCCATTTATAAAATTTTTGTATTGTGGCAAAAGATACCATGCGCCGTTTTTTTGGGTAATTCTTTCGTAACCGTATTTTTTAAATTCATCCGAATATTTTGTGTAATTTTTTGTATTGCAAAGAATAAAAACGTAAGGTTTTGAATTTTCGTATGATTCGTTGAGTTTTTCGGCAGAAATCGAATTCAATTTGTCGTTTTTGGAAAAAAAATCTTCCGCCAGACCGCCGCTTGTCCGGTTAAAAATTGCAAGATTTTTCATAAGAAGCGTAGAGTTGTCAGAAATTTTTGCGAATGAACTGTTTATTTCCCGGAGAACGGATTCTGCTTCTTGAGAGGAAATTCTCTCTTTTTCCCGCGACATTTCTAAAAAAAGTTCTCCCTGAACCGCAGGTCCAACCTTTGTTTTTTCGCAAATTGCCTGAATTATGAGTTTTTCGCGGCTGTTTTGCGGAACGGACGAAACGTCCATATATTCTGGAGAGCGGATTGCAAGATTTCTTTGTTTTAAAAGCAATTTTTTAAAAGACGAATTATTTTTGTTAAAAACGGCAGCCATCAATTCTGCTTCTTCTGGAAAAAAATCCGTGTATTGAAGGACAATCTGCGTCAAATCCGGCGAAAGCTGGTCGTCTGTAATTACAAATTTTTTCTGAATTTTTTGATTTTCCGGAATTTTAAATTTTTTTTCTTCGGAAAAATGATTTTGTGAGCGGCGGACTGGCTTTTCAAAATATTTTTTTGCCAGGGAAAGGGCTGTCTTTTCTGTTATGTTGCCGCTTATGTAGAGAATTGCGTTTTGCGGACTGTAATATTCATCTTGAATTTGAGTTAAAATTGTGCGCGCTTCGTTTATTGAAAGTGAATTAAAATTTTGTGGGAAAATTCCGTTTTCGGTTTTCCACGGCTCTTCATAAAGAATTCTGCTGTCGATTGCCTGGTTTATAAATCCTTCTGTTGAAGAAACAAATTCCTTAAGAGAAAGCTGGGATTTTTTTAGTTCTTCGTTCAGTTTTTTGTCGGAGATAAAATTCGGCTTAAAATATTCTGCAAAGTCAATGAAAATTTTTTCGGTTTGGGCAGGAGCCGCTGTCTTTTCGATTTTTACACAGTCTGGTGAAATTTCGAGTCCCAAAAGGTTTGCATAAAGCGAAAAAAATCCGGCATTTTGTGGATTTTGTCTTTTTGTTCCGGCTTTTATGTTCAGTTCGATTCTGACTGTGGCAGTCGCTTCGTCTTCCAAAAAAAAGATTTTAAAACCGTTTTCGAGCGTGAATGTTTTTATGTCGTTTTGAGAAAATGAAAATAAAAAAACTGCATTCAAAAAAAATAGAATTCCTGCAAATTTTTTTTTTGTTTTGAAAGAATTGCAAAAAATTGAAGAAAATTTCATAGCTCAATTATAGAAGATTTAGCCGAACAGTTCTATTTTTTTGATATTTTCTGTAGAATAAAAAAGTTAAAATTCATCGAATTTCTAAAAACTGCGGTTTTTAGAAGCATTTTATTGCGGAGAAGAGGATGACGGAAAAATGCCGGTAATTACATTAAAAGAAAAAAAAACAGAAACAAAAATTCCTGAAAATCTTGCTGAAATTTTAAAGTCGAAAAGACATTTGACTGAGCAGGAAATTGCAGTTTTAAAAGCAAACGGAAATACAAACAGCGACAGTTTGTGGCAGAACATTTTTGTTTCCGCAAGGGACGGAGAGTTTGACGCGGGCTTAATCCGTTCTTCAGAAATCCATGGTTTTTTAATTTTGGGCAGGCTTGTTCCTTCAACCTTGAAATTTCACGATCTCGTTCTCGAAACTGGAATTTACAGTTCTTATGTGGAAAATGTTGTTTTGGAGGATGATGTTGCAATAAGAAATGTTGCCTATCTTTTAAATTACAGAATCGGTACGCGCTCTATTATTTTTAACGTGCAGGAAATGAGCTGCACAAACCATTCAAAATTCGGCAATGGAATTTTAAAAAACGGCGAATCTGAAAAAGTCCGCGTATGGATTGGAGTTGGAAACGAAAATGACGGAAGGGCGGTCTTGCCTTTTGAAGGCATGATTCCTGCCGACGCCTACATTTGGAGCCGCTATAGAGAAGATTCTGAATTGCAGAAGCGTTTTGTTGAACTTACCGAGTATGGCCAGTCAAAAGAACTCGACTCTTTTGGAATTGTTGAAAATGATGCCGTAATAAAAAATTCGACTTTGATAAAAGACGCAAAAATCGGCGCGCATTGCTATATAAAAGGCGCGCTCAAGTTAAAAAACATTACTGTTCTTTCGAGCGAAGATGAGCCGAGCCAGATTGGTGAAGGCGTTGAGCTTGTAAACGGAATTCTAGGATTTGGTTCAAAAGTATTTTATCAGGCGGTTGCCGTAAGGTTTATAATCGGCAGAAACTGTCAGTTAAAATACGGAGCAAGGCTTTTGAATTCTGTTTTGGGCGATAATTCTACCGTAAGTTGCTGCGAAATTTTAAATAATTTGATTTTTCCATTTCATGAGCAGCATCATAATTCTTCGTTTCTTATTGCTTCTACAATTTGCGGTCAGTCGAACATTGCTTCTGGAGCTACAATCGGCTCAAACCACAATTCTCGCTCTCCTGACGGCGAAATGTTTGCAGGAAGAGGTTTTTGGCCGGGACTTTGTTCTGATTTTAAGCATAATTCCCGTTTTGCAAGCTTTACACTTGTTTCAAAGGGAAGTTATCAGAACGAACTGAACATAAAATATCCTTTTTCTCTCGTTGCATCGAACGGCAACCAAAAATGTATAACGATTATTCCTGCATACTGGTTTTTGTACAATATGTATGCAATTTCTCGCAACAAGTCAAAATTCTTTAAGCGCGACAAACGTTTTGTAAAAGTTCAGCACATCGAAACAGATCCTCTTGCGCCGGATTCAATTCAGGAAGTTGTATCTGCGCTCAGCCGGATAATTGAGCTGACTGGAGAATATCTTGTAAAAAAAGGTTTGGAAAAAGCCGTAAACGCAAAATCGCCGGAAGAGCTTTATAATGTTACAAAAGATTTTCTCCATCAAAATTCTGGCGTTGAAGTTACATTGTGCGACCCTGAAGCTCAAAAAAAATACGGAGCGGAAATTCACAAGCCGATTCGCGCATATAAAATGTACCGAAAAATCGTCAAGTATTTTGCCTGTTCTGTTCTTGTTGACTACTGCACGCTTTACAATACTCAGATTGATCGCGAAGAATTAAAAGTTATTACGACTCAGTTTCCGCTTTATACGCAATGGCTCAATGTTGGAGGCCAGATAATTCCTCAGAAAAAAATTGAAGAGCTTTTTGAAAATATAAAATCTCACAAAATTGAAAACTGGCGGCAAGTTCACGATTTTTACGACAAATGCGAAAAAGAATATCTGATTTACCGGACAAACTATGCAATTTACCTTTTGGAAAGGCTTTATTCGATGAAAGTGCGGAACTTTACTCCAGAAATTTTCAACGATATTATCAGCGATGTTGTTTTGGTGAGCAACGAAATGATGAATGCGGCACATTCGTCCCGCGAGAAAGACTTTACCGATGAATTTAGAAAAATTACTTTCCGCAATGACGAGGAAATGTCGGCAGTTCTTGGAAAAATTGAAGACAATGAATTTTTGACAGAAATGAAAGAGAAAACTCAAAGATTTAATGAAGCCTTGCTTAATCTCTTTAATATAGATTAAGTCTTGCAATTTTTTTTGTAAAACTGCATAATAAAAATATGAATTCTTTATCACTACTTCTACAGCTAGAAACTTTTCTCGTTAGGGCCTAAGCAAATCGGGTAGTGTAGAATATTATTTTTGCATTTAGAAGACCTGGTGCTTTAGGCGCCGGGTCTTTTTTTTATCCAATGAATATTTTTGCGGATTATAGGGGGAAAAATGAACGCATCAAAGTACAGACCGGTTATTCAGCCGGCATTGAAGAACAGAAAGTGGCCGGATCAGCGCATTACAAAAGCACCTGTTTGGTGTTCAGTTGATTTGCGCGATGGAAATCAGGCTTTAATCGACCCGATGGGAGTTGAGACAAAACTGGCGTATTTTGACCTTCTTGTAAAAATCGGCTTTAAGGAAATTGAAATTTGTTTTCCGTCTGCGAGCGATACTGAATTTGAATTCTGTCGCCGTCTTATCGAAGAAAATCATATTCCTGACGATGTTTCGATTCAGGTTTTGTGCCAGGCCCGTGAGCATTTAATCCGCCGCACAATGGAAGCAATTAAAGGTGCGCCGAATGTTATCTTCCATATTTATAATTCGACATCTCCGGCTCAGCGCAAATATACTTTTAATAAATCAAAAGAAGAAATCATAAAAATTGCTGTTGACGGTGTAAAGTGCATAAAAGAATGCATGAAAGATTTACCGGAGGAAGAGCGAAATAAAATTCGCCTTGAATATTCTCCAGAAAGTTTTTCAATGACAGAACTTGACTATGCAGTTGAAATCTGCGAAGCCGTAAAAAAAGAATGGGGAACAAGTCCTGACAAAAAAATCATCTTTAATCTGCCGACTACAGTTGAGTGCTATACCGCGAATGTTTATGCAGATTCAATTGAATACTTTGCTGAGCATATTTCTGACCGCGAAAATGTTGTAATTTCGACACACTGCCACAATGACCGCGGAACAGGAGTTGCTTCGTGCGAGCTTGCCCTTATGGCTGGTGCTGACCGTGTTGAAGGTTGTCTTTTTGGAAACGGTGAACGTACTGGAAACCTTGACATTGTGACTGTCGCCCTCAATATGTTTGCAGAAGGCGTTGATCCTAAGCTTGATTTTTCTGATTTGCCTGAAATTGCGGATTCTTATCAGGAATTTACAAAAATGGATATTCCTCCCCGTACTCCTTATGCCGGCGGTCTTGCATACACGGCGCTTTCTGGCGGACATCAGGATGCTATTGCAAAAGGACTTTCTGCCCGCGATAAAATGCCAAAAGACGCAGTTTGGGATGTTCCGTATCTTCTTATTGATCCGAAAGATATTGGCCGCAAATACGAAGGTATTATCAGAATCAATTCTCAGTCCGGAAAGGGAGGCGCAAGTTTTATTCTGGAGCACAATTTTGGCTATGCTGTTCCAAAGGCAATGCAGCCGGCAGTTGGAAATTTGATAAAGGCGGAAAGCGACAAAGCTCAGCGTGAGCTTAAGCCTGAAGAAATTTTGCGCTTTTTTGAGAAGCAGTGGCTTGAGAATAAATCTCGTCTCGAAATTATTGATCTTGCAACGACAATGATTGGAAGCTCTGGTTCGGAAGAAGTTGTTTCTGTCCGTGGCGTAATAAAATGCAATGGAGAACAAGTTTCTATAGGTGCAAAAGGAAACGGGCCTCTCGATGCCTTTGTTGCCGCCCTCCGTGAAACAAAAATTCCTAACTTTAATATTGCTGCTTTCCACGAACATTCTGTTGGCGAAGGTTCTGATACTTCGGCTATTGCTTATGTTCAGATTATGGAAGAAAACGGAAAACAAGTTTGGGGTGTAGGAAAATCAAGCAACGTTGGAAGAGCGGGAATTGCGGCTGTTGTTTCTGCCTTAAACCAATAGCTTACGCCGGATGCGAAAGGCTTTAGTTGCCGCGGCAAAACGATGAAACGTTCTGCCGCGGCAATGAGCGTGAGCGAACCTGTAGCAGCCGGTTTTTGAGAAAAATGTCTGGCAAAACGCCGGATATTTTTTTTAAGAAATGTGTCGTCCTGCAAAAAATTAAAACTTTTTTGATATATCAACTTTTTTTTGACACTTGCATAGCATTTAGATAAAATCGTAACAAAGGTATATAAATGAAAATTCGTATTCGCTCAATTTTTTTTAAGTTGGTTTGTCCTGTTATTCTTGTTTTGACTATTTCGGCAATGATGCTTGTTTTTGGACTCACAAAAATAGTTTCGTCAAGGCTTCTTCAGAATATGCAGGCAAGTGTTGCCAGCGACAGGTTTATTGTCGAAGACCTTATAAATGAAGAGCTGGTTTATGGCGACAGCGTTGCAGATTTTGCTTCTAGTTTTTTTTCTGGAATTCTTGCGAATAATGCTGCGGATGCTGTCAGTGAAGTTTCAAAAATGGCTTTTGAGTCGCTTGATTTGGAGTTTATAGCCATTTTTGATACTGACGGAAATCTGATTTCGCCTCCGGAATATGCTCAGGGCGCGGTTGTAAATGACGATGTTCATGCTGCGTTGGAAGGAAATGCTGTTTCTAACTTGAAAATGATTTCTGGCTCGCTTTTGACAACTGATTCTTGCCGTCCGANNTATGTTAACGGTGAAGTTGTCGCTGCTGTAGAAATTACAACTAATTTGAGTGATTCTGAATTTTTGGATCGTATGCCTGAAAAAGTTGGCTGCGATGTTGCGGTTATCTACAAAAATAAGGTTGTCGCGTCTACGCTAAAAACTCTTGTCGGACAAAATGTTCCTGCCGACGTTCTTTCCGATATGGAAGATGATGATACTTGGGTTGGAGAATACAATATAGATTCTACGGCTTATGTTGCGCACTGCTGGGAATTTTCCGAACTTGATGATTGTAAGCTTCTTGTTGCTCAGAAAGCTACAGGAATTTATAAATCTATCAGCGGCATAAAAAGAATCGTCCTTGCTGCGAATATCATAAACACAGTTGTTGTTATGGTTGTAACTTTGATTCTTATCTGGATTTTCGTTTACAAACCGTTAAAAAGGACAAATAAAGCGATTATTGATCTTTCGAGCGGAGAAGCTGATCTTTCTGTTCGTCTTCCAGAACGTGGTGGCGATGAATTTGAAGATTTGTCTTCTGGTGTAAACAAATTTATGGCTTTGCTTCAGCAGCTGATGAAGGATTTGCATTTGCGTGCTGCCGATATTAAGGCGGTTATTCAGGAACTTGGTACAAGTTCTCAGGAAACTGCAAGCGCCACTGCCGAAATTATGGCAAATATTGAATCTGTAAAAAATCAGTCTTCAAATCAGGTAAACGCTGTTCAAAATGTTTCAGGTGTTATCGAAAATTCAAGCAATTCTATGAATAAACTTAAGGAAAACATTGTTGCTCAGACTTCTGATATTACAGAATCTTCTGCCGCAATTGAACAGATGATTGGAAATATTCATTCTGTAACTGATTCTACCGAAAAAATGTCTTCTTCGTTCTCAGATCTTGAAAGACTTATTAAAGAAGGTGCAGAAAATGTTAAGGCATGTTCTGATGTTATTAAGCAGGTTGAAGAAAAATCTCTTGTTCTTGCCGATGCAAATAACACAATCAAGTCAATTTCTTCCCAGACAAACCTCCTTGCAATGAATGCGATGATTGAATCTGCTCACGCTGGAGAAGCTGGAAAAGGATTTGCAGTTGTTGCGGACGAAATTCGAAAGCTCGCAGAAAATTCTAGCGCGCAGGCAAAGGCCATTGAAGAAAATATCAAAGATATAACAGATTTGATTAGTGAAGGCGGACGTCTTTCTGACCTTTCTCAGTCAAGTTTTGAAAATATCGACAATCAGGTAAATGTCGTTGATCCTCTCGTTTCTCAGATTTCAAATGCTATGGAAGAGCAGACAAGCGGTTCTTCTCAGATTTTGGAGGCGCTTGGAAATATGAAGGATGAATCTGTTCTTGTTGATGACAGTTCAAAATTGCTTTCTGACGGTTTTGTAAAAATTAACAATGATATGGAATCCGTAACTCAGATTTCTTCAACTGTTATGGGAAGTATGGACGAAATGGCTGCCGGTTCAAAACAAATTAGCCAGGCAACTCAGATTGTAAGCGAACTTGCTTTAAAAACAAAAGATGCAATGTCTGCAATTGACGAAATGCTTCTCAAATTTAAAGTTTAATCGTTATGAATTTTTATTCAAGCTTAAAAAAAACAAAAAAAGCAGTGGAAAAATTTTTCAAATTTTCTCCACTGTTTTTGACTTCCTTTTTTATCTTATCCTGTGCTTCAAAATCGGAAAAGCAAAGATTGCTCGAAATTGCAGTTCAAAATTCAAAAAAAAATGCAATTGAACAGTTTGTAAACAAGTTGCCAGAAAGCGAAAGAATTTCTCAGCTTTTTTTGGTCAATATAGAAGGAAACAAAAATTATATTCCTGTTGAAAAAACAGGTTCGCTTTATGGCAAAAAAAACGAAGGCGAACCTCTCCTTCCTGGCGGCTGTCTTTTTTTTAGCTACAATATTGCGGATTCTAAAGAGCAGGTTCGTTCGTTTATAAACTCTATAAATTCATTTTATTCAAAAAATAACAACGTTCTTCCGTTTATTGCGGTTGATCAGGAAGGCGGTTCAGTCAACCGTCTCCGAAAAATTATCGGAAATTTTCCTTCAGAAAAATATATTTCTCAAAATTTCGATGAAGTAAAAGCCCGCGAAATTTATGAAAATCAGGCTAGCCAAATGGCCGAACTCGGTTTTAATATGAACCTTGCGCCTGTTGTTGAAGTTGAAACTTTGGAAAATTCCGATTTTTTGGATACGCGCTCTTTTGGTTCTCTTGAAAAAGTTCTTTTTTATGCGCCTTTGGAGATAAATGCCTTTGAAAATCAAAAAATTGCGACAGTTTTAAAGCATTTTCCAGGAAATTCAAATACCGATCCGCATACAGGTCTTCCTGAAATAAAAATTTCTTCAGAAGAGCTTAAAAACGAACTCCTTGAACCGTTTAAAAAACTTCTTCCTTTGTCTTCATCTGTCCTTATGAGCCATGCCAGAGTTACCGTTGAGGATGACTTTTCTTATTGCGATTCTTCAATTCCTGCCTGTCTTTCTGAATTTTGGGTAACAAAAGTTTTGAGGGAAGATTTTGGGTTTGAAGGTCTTGTTTTGAGCGATGATATTTTTATGGGCGCTTTGGCGGACAATGGTTTTTTGAGCGAAGATGCAGCGGTTAGGGCGATTGAGGCCGGTGTTAATATAATTATGCTGAGCGAAAAACGTTTTGGTTCTGTTGCAAAAATTTTACTCAAAAAAGCATCTGAATCTCAAGAGTTTAATCAAAAAATTCAAAAAAGCGTTCAAAAAATAATCGAATATAAAATTAAGGGCGGACTTTTGGAACTTAGGCAGTTTGATTTTGATTCAGACGGCAAAAAACTGAAAATTCCAGCTTTTAAAGTCGTTGCCGCGGATTTTTAAGAATGAAACAAAAAAACAAAAAAAATAAACTTTCTGGAGCCGAAGGTTTTGATTCATATTATTCAGAAATTTTTGGTTCAAGATGGAATTTGTTGAAGCCGTCTCTTTACGGCAAAAATCAGCTTGCAGAATTTAATGCCGGCGGAAGCGAAAGTTATTTTCTTGACAGCGCTTCTGTTCGCGCCGCAGTAACTCTTCCATTAAAAAATGCCAGGACTGTTTTGGACATGTGCGCCGCTCCTGGAGGAAAAACAATTGTCCTTGCAAGCTGCATGGAAAAAAATGCTGAGCTTTTGGCAAATGAACGTTCGTCTGAGCGCAAAATCCGCCTTTTTCATTCTGTGGAAAATTGTCTTCCAGAAAATGTAAAAAAACGTGTCAATGTAATTTGCAAAGATGGAGCTACACTTTGCCTTGCAGAATCAAACAGATTTGACCGAATTTTGCTCGACGCTCCATGTTCTTCCGAAAGGCATGTTCTTTGCGATTTGAATTATTTAAAAGACTGGTCGCCATCGAGAATTAAAACTCTTGCAATTGCCCAGTGGTCGCTTTTGTCTTCTGCATGGCGCATGCTCAATGTGGACGGATATATGGTTTATTCAACCTGTGCACTTAATCCGGACGAAAATGACAATATCATAAAAAAACTGTTAAAAAAATTTGACGATGTGGAAATTTGTGAACCTAAAATTTCTTCAGATGTAAGCAGCTTTTGCAATGCGACTTTGCCTGAAGGCGAAAAAACAGAGTTTGGAAGCCATGTTTTGCCAGACACTTGCAATGGAGCAGGACCTCTTTATTTTTCACTTTTGCATAAAATTGGCATAATAGAATAAAAATAATGGAAGAATTTAAGTTTAAGTGCTAAAATGGTAGAGGTTTATTTTAAAAATTAAGAGGAAAGAGATGGCTTCAACTACAAAGGAACAGAAACTTCAGAGCATTATTGAGATGGAACGAATGCTAAATGAAATTCAAGATTTGGATGTTCTGCTGGAAAGAATTTTAACGGAAGCAAGAAAAATTGTTCATGCAGATGCCGGCTCGATTTATGTAGTTGAAGGAAATAATTTAAGAATAAAATATGCACAAAATGACACCCAGTTAAAAACTGTTCCTGCGGGCTCAAAAATTCCTTATGTTTCTTTTTCCTTTCCTATTTCAAAAAAATCAATTGCCGGTTACTGCGTGGTTTCCGGAAAATCTGTAAATATTGCCGATGCTTATAATCTTTCTGAAGATTTGCCATTTTCGTTCAACAAAGCGACTGACGAAGAAACTGGATATCGTTCAACTTCAATGTTTTGTATTCCTTTAAAAATTGCCAGCGGAAAAATTCTTGGAGTTCTCCAGATTATAAATGCTCAGAATGAAAATGGAAATGTAATTCCTTTTGACTCTGATGCTGAACTTTATATTACGCATTTTGCGGCAAGTGCGGTTCAGGCTCTTGAACATGCCCGTCTTATCGGAAATATGATAAAATCACTTCAACTTATGGCACAGTTTCGAGATCCGAAAGAAACTTTTAAGCATGTCGAAAGGGTTTCTTCGTTTTCGATTGAAATTTATGACCGCTGGGCAGTGAATAATAATGTTCCATTCCTTGAACAGCAAAAATACCGTGATAATTTAAAGATTGCCGCAAAATGCCATGATTTTGGAAAAGTTGCCGTTCAGGACGCAATTCTCAAAAAAATAACGCCGCGGTTAACTTGCGACGAACGTAATATTATGAAAGGTCATACTTGCGCTGGAGCCTTGATTTTTAATGAGCCTGAATCCGCCCTCGAAGAAATGTGCCGAGATGTTGCCTTGAGACACCATGAATGGTGGGACGGGCAGGATAAAGGTTATCCTGGAGATTTTGATTTTTCAAAATATGAGCCTGGAATGGCTATCCCTCAGGCAAAACCCTTAAAAGGCGAAGAAATTCCTCTTGCCGCGAGAATTGTTTCGATTGCCGATGTTTTTGACGCTCTAAGCCATAAACGTGCTTATAAAAGCGCATGGTCTTTGGAAGATTCTTTTTTTGAAATCGAAAAACTTTCCGGAACTCAGTTTGATCCATCATTGGTAATGGCTTTTTTGCAGATAAAAGATCGTATTATTGCAATCAATTCTGCGTTTGAAACAAATGGTTCTGCTGAGGATATTGACTGATATTTTTTTAGTTCTTTTTTGAAAAATTTTCGTTTACGATAAGCTGGCTTGTTTTTCGCTCAAAACAGTCTGCAAATTTTTTTAATTCTCTAATTCCGTAGCGGCTTGCATTTTTTTCTGAAAGCCCAAGCTGTGCAAGGTTGAGGTTGAAATTTCTTTCACTCAAGCGTTCGTGTATATTGTCTTTTGTAAAAGCTGTTCCGCGATCATTCATTACGAAGATTTTTTTTTCTACAAGCCGTGCTGCAAATGGAATGTCCCTTGTAATTACGATGTCGTTGTTTTTTGCATTTTCAAAAATAAAATTATCGGCGGCACCTTCTTTTTTTTCGCAGACAATCATTTTAAAAAGAGGGTTGTTCTTTGGATGGGAAATTTCATGGTTTGCGACAAAATTAACATTTAAGTTTTTTGCTTTTGCTATGTCGATTACATAATTTTTTACAGGAAGAGGGCAGGAATCGGCATCTATCCAGATGAAAAATGAATACATTTTTTTGCACCTATGCTTTTAAAACCTGATCAAGTTTTTTTATCATTTCGGAAGTCAGTTTTTCTGCTTTTTCGTTGCTGAGCGAAGTTTTTTGAGAAACTGAACTTTTTGATTTTTCTTTGTAGAGTTCGTCGCAGAGCATTATTCCTGCGAGAATTGAAATATGGAGTTCAGATTTTAACATTCCACTTTTTTGAATTTCGTTTACGATATTTTTATAATAGCCAAGCAACTTTTTAAGATAGTTATCATCTTCACTTGCTTTTATTGAAAAAGATGTTCCTAAAAGCTCTATTTTCAATGTTCCCATTAAACTGCCTTTTTGGTTTATTAAAAAATATCAAATGACGGCTGAATTGTCTCTGTTTTTTCAGAAGATTCTTCGTTCTTAACTGAATTTTCTTGTTCTGTCTGCTGGTTCTGAACTGGAATTGCTGTATCAAACGAGTGCTGAACTGCTTTATCTTGAATTGAACTGTTTTCTGTATTTTTTTGTTCGGAAGAATTTTGAATTGAAGTTTGTTCTGTAGTTTTGTCTGCTTGCTGAACTAGTATTTGCGGTTGTTTTTGTACAGACGCTTGAACGTCTGCTGTTGCCGTATGAACTGCATTTTCTACAGCATTTAAACGTTCAAGCGCCTTTAAAATTCCTTCCTCGATCTTGCCTTGATCTGTCTGAAAACTAGAAAATTGCTCCGTTTTTGCTGAAAGTGCGTTTGTGAGCTCTGCGCATTTTCTACGCAAAGCAGCATTTTCTGCATTAAGCTGTACGATTTTCGCAACAGCATTTTCTACTTTTTCTTCAAGAAGAATGACTTGATCGAGTGAAATCATTTTTACGTCTCCGTAAAATTATTTGCTGAGCGCTTTTTTTGCAACTTCAACAACAGCTTTGAATGCTGCTGGGTCTTCAATAGCCATGTTTGAAAGAGCCTTTCGGTTCAATGTTACACCTGCTTTGTTAAGCCCATCAATAAAGCGTGAGTAAGAAAGACCTTCATCACGAACAGCTGCATTGATACGTGCAATCCACAACTGGCGGAAATCGCCTTTGCGGTCTCGGCGGTCAACATAAGCGTGGCGAAGAGCCTTTACAACAGCGTCTTTTGCTGCTTTGTAGTTTGTTCCGCGGCGTCCAGTAAATCCGCTTGCAAGTTTAAGAATCTTTGAACGGCGGTTATTGCGTTTTGTTCCATCTATTGCTCTAGACATTTTATTCTCCTTTAATTAACGGTATTAGCCGTATGGAAGCTGCTGTTTGCGGATTCTTGCTGCTGAATCTTCAGAAAGAATTCCAGCGCCACGAAGGTGCATTTTGCGTTTTGGTGATTTCTTAGTCAAAATATGACGAAGATTCATTTTCTTGTACTTTACTTTGCCAGTTCCAGTAAGAGAGAATCTCTTAGCTGAGGCTTTCTTTGTCTTCATCTTAGGCATTTTACTTTACCTCATTCCTTTACTTGACTTTCGAATTTAAGGTCATCGACATGAAACGGCCTTCCATTGCTGGCGCCTTTTCAATTGCGTATGAACCTTCACGAAGTCTTTTTTCTACTTCTTTCAGGACATCAAATCCAAGTTCTGTGTGGGCAAGTTCACGTCCGCGGAAACGAATCGTTACTTTTACTTTGTTACCATCATCAAGGAATTCCTGAATATGTTTTGCCTTAGTGTCAAGGTCGCCTGCGCCGATTTTTGGCTGCATGCGGATTTCCTTATTCTTAAGGGCTTTTTGGTTCTTGCGGGAATCACGGAGTCTTTTTTCCTGCTCGTACCGATACTTACCAAAGTTAAGAATCTTGCAAACCGGCGGATTTGCGTTAGGGGACACTTCAACAAGGTCGAGATTTCTCTCTTTTGCTAATTCCAGTGCGTCGCGAGTTGAAATAATTTTTACTTCACTCTTTTCACCTTCACCATCAATCAAACGAACTTCACGAACACGAATCTGTTCATTGATTCTTAAACCTTTAATGTCTGCCAACGTTCCTCCTAGTGTTTTACAAAACACTTGTATCAATAAGTCTTTACATAATATCAAATTCTGAGATTCTTTGTCTAGTTGTTTTTTCTCTGTTTTTGTATCTGCTGTATTGAAAAAATAGAACTTTGCTGATATTTTTTATTGCATCTATGTATTTGTTTTCTTTTTTGTTGTTTCCAATAGTAACTTTTTTTAAAGCGTGTTCTGATTATAAGAAATTAGGTTTTGAATACTTAAAAAGCCGTTTTTTAATTGTGCTTTTTGGCGCTTTGAGCGGTTGTGCTCTTTGTGCAATTTTTGAATTTTGTATTTTTGTTCCGGAGTATCAGGGAACTGATGCCGCGTTTTTCTTTTTATTGCAGTGGATTTTTAGCTTTTTTATTCCGTCGCTTTTTTTTGTTTTTTTTATTTTGTGGTCGAATGATGAATGGCGGGTACGAATTGACGGCTTTTTGTATTTTTTTCTTCCTTTTTTGTGCGTTTATGTTCCATTTTGGCTTTTTACAAAAAATGCGGAACTTTCGTTCTTTATGCTTTTTGTTTTGCCGGTGATGTTCCTTTTTGAAGTTTTTGCGCTCGAAACTGATGTCAAGGCTTTTTATTTGAATTTAAAAAACAAGTCTGTAAAATGTGTGCTTAACGTTTTTTTGATTTTGGACGAATCCGTTTTTGCTTCGCTTGTTTTGACTCTTTATTATTTTGATTTTGACTGGTGGATCCGGGGTTCTGCCTGTGGTGTTTTTGCAGTTTTGTGTCTTTTTAGATTTTGTTTTAAGGTGAAAAAATAGTTTTTTTTTAGAAAGATGCGCTCCGTTCCGCAGTGGCGGCAAGGCCGGTCCGAAGGACTGAGGGTTACCGAACCACGGAGAAACGCTGGACGGTAAAATTTGCGCCTGAAAAAAACAAAAAGGCTGTAAAAAGCAGTGCCTGTAAAAAATTAGCATTTGCTTTGAACAGCCTTTTTTTTATTAAGAAGTGGCAAATCCTAGTCGAGCGCGTGTCCTGCTGAGCCTAAAACGTCGATGTTTTTGTGCATGTACATTTTTTTGAGCTCGTCGCGGGCCGGCCCAAGGTATTTTCTAGGGTCAAATTCGCCCGGGTTTTCTGCAAGAACTTTGCGGATGATGGCTGTCATTGCAAGGCGTCCGTCTGAGTCGATGTTGATTTTGCAAACGGCGGATTTTGCCGCTTTCCTGAGCTGCTCTTCTGGAATTCCGACTGAATCAGGAATTTTTCCGCCGTACTGTTCAATCATTTTTACATACTGGATTGGCACGGAAGATGAGCCGTGCAGTACGATAGGAAATCCTGGAAGCTGTTTTTCGATTTCCGCGAGAACGTCGAAGGCAAGCGGCGGTGGAATTAAAATTCCGTCGGCGTTGCGGGTGCACTGTTCCGGAGTAAATTTGCAGCGGCCGTGAGAAGTTCCAATCGAGATTGCGAGGGAATCGCAGCCTGTTTTGCGGGTAAAGTCTACGACTTCTTCCGGTTTTGTGTAGTGGCTTTCTGCCGCGCTTACTTCGTCTTCAACTCCGGCAAGAACGCCGAGCTCTGCTTCTACGGTAACGTCGAATT
>NZ_DLLH01000034.1:0-26474 GCF_002476655.1 Treponema sp. UBA7567 | reverse complement strand
GCATTTTATGAAAACCTTAAAAAAGCACATTCCAAATCTCGACGATTGACGGATAAATTTGTTTATAAATATTTGCCAATCGGGTATAATGTAGTTTATGCTTACATTGACAATCGAAAACAAAAAAATCCAGTGCCACTTTGGAACTCAGGGAACAGAGCTTCTTTCAAACTTTACAAAAACTTCATCGCCTATTATGGCGTTGCGCTTTAATAACGAAATTCTTCCGCTTTCCTGGAGAATGATCACAGACGGAACTCTGGAGCCGGTATATCTTAATTCTAAAGACGGTGTAGCAGTTTACAGGCGCACGCTCTGCTTTATTCTTGCCGCCGCTGTTCACAAAATTTTTCCAGAAAAAAGACTTTTAATCGGACACAGCTTGGGTTCATCGTATTATTACACTTTTGACGATTCTCCGGTAGAAAAAAAGCAGGTTGAGCTTATAAAAAGCGAAATGCTTTCTATCGTTCAAAAAAACGAAACAATCCAGACTTTGATTGCTTCTTACGAAGCGGCCTGCGAACTTTTTGAAAAAAACGGATTAAAAGACACCCGCGCCCAGCTTGAATACCGGTGCGAGCCTCAGGTAATCGTAAATACGCTCGGCTCATTTTCTGATATTTTTCAAGGACCTTGTTCGCTTGCAACAGGACAAATAAAATTTTTTGATCTTTTGCCTTATGACGAGGGCTTTTTGCTGCAATTTCCGTCAGAAAAGGAGCCTGAAAAACTCGGCGAATTTTCCGACAACCCTAAGATTTTTGAAATCTATAAAAAATACAAAAACTGGGGAAAAACCGTAAACGTAAAGAATGCGGCTGATTTAAACCGGCTGATTCTAAAACGCAAGGTGAACGACTTTATCGACATTACAGAAACTTTCCAGTCTCAGAATTACGCAAAGGTCGCAGAACAAATCCATGAGCGCAAAAACGTAAAAGTTGTTTTAATAGCAGGGCCTTCATCTTCTGGAAAAACAACATCTGCAAAAAAACTCGCCCTTCATCTGCAGGCATTCGGCTATAATCCAAAAGTAATTTCGCTCGACAACTATTATGTAGGACGCGAAAAAAATCCAAAGGACGAAAATGGAAACTACGACTACGAATGTCTCGAAGCCCTCAATGTTGAACTTTTAAACCAAAATCTTAACGACCTTTTTGATGGAAAAGAAATAAAAGTTCCTTCTTACAATTTTGATTTGGGGCAGCCGTATTACACTGGAGAAACTATGCGCCTTGCTAAAAACGACATACTCATTATGGAAGGAATCCACGGGCTAAACGACAAGCTTACTCCAAAAGTAAAGAGTGAATTCAAGTTCAAAATCTACCTTTCTGCCCTTACCCAGCTGAATATCAACGACCACACGCGTATTTCTTCGAGCGACAACCGCCTTATCCGCCGCATAGTGCGCGACTCACGTTTTAGAGGCAAATCTGCCGCAGATACAATCGGAATGTGGCAAAGTGTCCAAAAAGGAGAGCTTCTGCATATTTTTCCGTTCCAGAACAATGCCGATGCAGTTTTGAATACCGCCCTGGATTACGAAATTCCTGTTTTGAAAGTCTACGCAAGTCCGCTTTTGCATGCAGTAAAACCGAATATGCCGGAATTTAGCGAGGCTCGCCGTCTGCTGCGTTTTTTGGATAACTTTGACCAAATTCCAGAAACATATATTCCAAAACAGTCGATTGTACGAGAGTTTATCGGAGGCTCAAGCTTCCATTACTAAAACGGTTAGCTTCTAAACTGCTTTGAATTGATGATGTCATCAAGCTCTTTTTCTTCTTTTCGTTTGTTTTCAAGCGCCCAGTCCCTTTGCCGTGCTTCCTTTAGCTTTTCCAGGGCCTTGACTTTGAGCATTGCGTCTTTCATTTTTCCGCGTTTTTGTTCGGTTTCAAGCTGCGCCTGGGCAAGTTCCTTTAGAAGCTGCTCTTTTCGCTGGGTTAAAAGCTTTAGATAGTTATTCAGGTTATGAAGCTCAAGGACATCTTTTATGCCTTTTGAGTTTTTTACGGTCTGAACGTTCTGTTCAGCAAGCAAATTGAGAGTGTTTTGAATTTTGGCTTCAGCGCTTACTGCCTTTCCGAGCTCCGTCTGAGCCTGTTTTTCTTCAAACTTGCGGAGATTCAGAATTTTTTGCATGTTAAAGACAAATTTCTGCATATTTTTTAAGTTGCCTTATTTTTTAGACAGTCCGCTTAGCATTTTTGACGCCTGTTCGAGCGAATTTGCAGTTTGAGCTGTCATGTTTTCGCTTGAAAGCTCATTAGAACTTGCAACATCGTCTATTTTGCGTTCCTGGACAAGCTGGGCTGTCGTTTTTTTGCCAAGTCCTGCATCTTCTGAATATTCGTCCTCAGGAATTTCAATTCCGGAAACTGCGCTCAAAATCTTAAGCGTATTTTCGATTGTGCAATGGTCTGTTTTTGACTGTGTCAGAAGCTCTTCAATTGCAGGATGACGCTCAATTGCCTCGTCTATTTCCGGACTGCTTCCTTTTACATAAACTCCGGCATTTATCATATCTTTGTTTTCTTCGTAGATTGAAATCAAGCGGCTCACTTTATTCGCAGCCTGCTGTGTCTGAGGTCCGGTAACATCGTCCCAAAGACGGCTTATAGAAGAAGTTATGTCGATTGCAGGAAAATGCCTTTCGCGGAAAAGTTTTTTGCTTAAAACAATATGTCCGTCCAAAGTTCCGCGAACCTTGTCGCTTACAGGCTCATTTAGATCGTCACCATCGACAAGCACTGTGTAAAATGCCGTAATTGAGCCTTTGTCGTTTGTACCGGTGCGCTCCAAAAGCTTCGGGAGCATGTCCCATACGCTTGCAGGATAACCGCTTTGCGTTGGAGGCTCTCCGTTTGCAGTTCCAATTTCGCGCTGGGCATGGCAAAAACGAGTAACGCTGTCCATCATAAGCATTACGTCTTTTCCCTGATTCCTAAAATACTCGGCAACTGCTGTAGTCGTGTATGCGGCGCGAAGACGGGCGATTGAGCTTTGGTCGCCTGTTGCAACAACTACGACAGAACGCTTCATTCCTTCCGGGCCTAAATCGTGCTCAATAAAGTCCATAACTTCGCGTCCACGCTCACCGATAAGTCCGATTACATTTACATCGGCATTGGTATTTCGCGCAATCATTGAAAGCAGTGTCGATTTTCCAACACCAGAGCCTGCAAAAATACCCAGCCGCTGACCTTTTCCGCATGTTAAAAGAGAATCAATTGCCCTTACGCCGGTTATAATTCGTCTGTTTATATCTTTTCTTGTATAAGGATCAGGAGCAGGCGCAATCGCAGGATAATATTCATCGTTTTGAAGAGGACCTTTTTTATCGTAAGGCCGTCCAAGAGCATCTATTATACGTCCAAGAAGTTTTTTTCCAACAGGAACCATCAGTTCTTTTCCGCTTGCAACGACTTCGCTTCCTGCCATTATGCCTTTTGTATCGCCATAAGCCATAAGGTTTACGGCATTTTCTTCCCGGTCAAAACCTACAACTTCTGCAACTAGCTCAGTTCCGTCTGTATTTTTTATTGTGCAAAGTTCACCGATTTTTGAATAAGGGCCGCGGCTTCGAATCATAAGCCCCTTTATCGCAGTAACTGTTCCTGTGTAGAGAATTGTTTCCGTATCAAGAACGTTTTTTAAGTATTTGTCAAAAAAGTGTTCCATTCTTTTTCCGAACCTATTAACTATTTTTGAGCGGCAGTTTGCGCAGAAGCAGAATTTTTCTGAATCGGCTTCATAGGTGAAATTTCCAGAATTTTATTTTCGAGCTCAGAAAGCTGGCTTGAAATTCTTGCATCGATTGCTCCAAAATCAGTTTCAACGATGCAGCCGCCTTTTTCTACAGAATTGTCTTCTACGACAGTAATTCCTTTCACGCTTTCAACCTGTTCTGTAAAATCTTTTATGTGTTCGGTTGTAAGTTTTACGTCTTCGAGGTTTACGCGGATGGTAACATCTCCACGAGCCTTTACTTTTTTGAGGGCCGACAAAACATTCGCCATTACGACAGATTTTTGATTTTCAGACATTACCTTTACAACTTTTCGTGTCATTAAAAGCACAAGCTGAATTATCTGCTCTTCTGTTTCGTTTAGAATCTGCTCACGGCGGTTCATTACGGCTTCGAGAATTTTGTGGCTTCGGTCAATAAGCCGGCTTACTTCTTCTTTGCCAGAATCATAGCCGTCTTTTTTTCCTTCTTTTAAGCCTTCTTCATAGGAATTTCGCTTTATTTCGTCTTTTTCAATTTCTGATTTTGCCTGAATTTGATTGGCCTGCTCTTTTGCATCCGCAATTATTTTTTGAGCCTCATTTTCTGCCTGAGCCTTGATTGTCTGAGCTTCGTCCGTCTGCTTTTTCACTTCCTCAAAAGCAGCATTTTTTGCGCTTTCAATTATTGCATCGGCCTGAGCCTGAGCATCGTCAAGCATTTTCTGCTTTTCTGATTCCCATTGAACTTTAAAATCCTCAGCCTCACGCTTTAAATCATCTGCCGTAGGGCCTGTGTATTGAGGAACTTCTTCAACTTCAACTTCTTCAACAGGCTTTTCAAAAGTATGAACTAGTCCAAGCTTAAATTCGCCTTCTTTTGTCTTTATTTCGCCAGGCTGAAACAAGTTCTTATTCATGATTCTGTTCCTCTATAAAAATACTTTTTAGTTTTTTTTGAAATGCAATATTAAACAACCAGTTCGTCTTCTCCGGAACGTGCAATAACAATTTCGCCGGCATCCTCAAGACGGCGGATTGTAGAAACAATTTTTTGCTGAGCTTCTTCAACGTCCTTCAAGCGAACAGGTCCCATAAATTCCATATCTTCTTTTAACATGCTTGCGGCGCGTTTTGACATATTGCGGAAAATTTTGTCCTGAACTTCCGTGTCTACAGACTTCAAGGCCTTTGCAAGCTCCTGAGTATCGACTTCGCGCAGAACTTTTTGAATTGCACGGTCGTCGAGCATAACAATGTCTTCGAAAACGAACATTCGTTTTTTGATTTCTTCCGCAAGATCCGGATCGTCTTCTTCCAAAGATTCAATAATCTGCTTTTCAGAAGAACGATCAACAAGGTTAAGAATTTCAACAATAGATTCAACGCCGCCGGCCGCTGTATAGTCTTCGCTAGAAAGCGTAGAAAGTTTTTTCTCCAAAACGCGCTCAACTTCGCGCAAAACATCTGGAGAAGTACGGTCCATTGTTGCAAGACGGCGGGAAACTTCCGGCTGGATTTCCGCAGGAAGATTTTGCAAAATTATTGCCGCCTTATTAGGCTCAAGATAAGCAAGAATAAGGGCAATGGTCTGCGGATATTCAGTTTGAATAAAGTTTAAAAGGTGAGATGGATCTGTACGGCGGATAAAGTCGAACGGACGCACCTGAAGGCTCGAAGTAAGACGGTTGATAATATCTATCGCCTTCTGAGAACCAAGAGATTTTTCGAGAAGCTCGCGGGCATAATCGATACCGCCAGTAGAAATAAAATTCTGCGCATCCATAAGGCTCTGAAATTCTTCAAGAACCTGATCCTTAAAATCGGCATCGACAGTTTCAAGCCTTGCAATTTCAAAAGTCAGTGTTTCTACCTCATCTTCGCGCAAGTGCTTCATAATTTCGGCAGAAACATCGCTCCCAAGAGAAACCAAAAATATTGCAGCCTTTTGCCGTCCAGTAAGGCTCTTATAATCTTTTGCGCCAGACTTTTTACCGCCAGATTTTACAGTTGCCGGTTTTGAAGCGGTCTTTGCTTTTTCATCAGCCATAAATTATTCCTCCAGCAGCCATGTACGAATAAGCATTGCAACGTCTTCCGGATGTTCTTTTGCCATTGCAATCGCATTTTCCTGAAGTTCAGCACGCTTACGCTCTTCTACAGACATTGTAACATCCTGAAGTCCATCTTGCTTTGCATCCCAAAGAGCCTTTTCGCGTTCCGCCTGCTGACGCCGCAAAATCTCTTCTTCCCGCAAACGGCGTCTTCTGTCCAGTTCACGGCTAATAAACCTGAAGATGATAAACGCCAGAAGAATTACGGTAATTCCTGCAAGAGAAAAAAGCACAGTCCGTCTTGTTTCTTCCTTGCGGAAATACGAATCTTCTTCAATTTCCCATTCCTTGTCTCTTGGAATCGGGAAACTCGTAATAGAAACCGAATCCCCACGTTTTTTTTGGTAATTGATTCCGCTCTGAACAATCTTCGTAACATCATCAATAACTTTCTGACTTACAGGATGATAAACCCTAAAAAAATGGCCTATGCTCAAGCGGCAGTTATCCAGTGGAATTTCATTTTGCTGACAGTAAGACTGCCATTCAGAAAGATTCTGGTCGTTTATTACGATCGGCTTTCTGTTTTTGTCGATGATAGTTTCCCAACGACCGTCAATGTTTGCAGAAGCGGAAATACGCTTAAGCTCATAATTCTGATCTGTATGACGCTCTTCTTTATTTACAACGTTGTTTTTTGTAATTCCCTCTTCGGTCGATTTTCCAATTACATTCGACATATCGGAATAAACCGGAGGATTCTGTCCTTCAACTCCAGCCGGACCTTCAGGATTATAGCCTGTTCCAGTCCATGTTTTTTTTATTTCTTGAGAAGAAAGAGTGATCGATTCTCTTTTTTCAGTCGTGTCATAAGGCTTGTCAGGATCCTGCTCCGTTATAATTACCGGCGTATAAATAGTCTGATCCTTTGAAACAAAGTTTAAATCTTTTTCAATTTTTACAACCAAATCGCGTACACGGTCAGCGCCGTTAAAGTTTTTTTGAAGACTTTCAAGCACACGTTTTCTGAGAGCCTCTTCTTCTTCGCTAATTATTTTATTTCCCTTGCGTATATTATCCAGACGGTCGCTCTCTGCAAGACTTTCAAAATCATTTAAAATATTTCCAAAATTATCAGAAAGAGTAAGATTTTCGGCAGTAAGGCCAACGACAGAACGCAAAATTAAATCCTGCAGACCTTTTAAGCGTTTTCTTTCTTCCGGCATTGTGCTGTTAGGCTTGAACGTAACAATAACAGAAGCAGTAACAGGTTTCTGGTCGGTCGAGAAAAGTTCTTTTTTTGGAAAAGTGAGATCTACAGTTGCATTTGCAATATCGTCAATTGCAAGAATATGCTGCTTCAACTGTTTTGTAAGCGAACGCTGAAGCTTTATGTTTCTGTCAAAATCAGTATCAGACCAGCTGCTTTTGTCAAAAAGATTAAAAGCATCGACTTCCTTAGGCACTAGACCTTCAGTAATCAAAATGCTCTTCATTTTTTCGGCAGTTTTTTTGTCATTTACAATGATAAGTCCGTCTTCGCGCACCCGAAAATCTACGTTTTCCTGATCAAGACGCATTGTGATATTTTCGCGGGCATCTTCATCTCGAATAACAGTTGTAAAAAGCGGCACTCCGGCAGGCGCGGAATTTACTCTGAACATAAGAGCAAGCGCAACGACAACAAGAAGCACAATGCCAATGAAAATTCCTTTCTGAACAGGTTTCCATTTAGCCCAAAGTTCTTTGATTTTAGCCGGCAGCTGTTTAAGCCATTCGATCATCTGTCCCCTCCCGTGACCGAATTTCAAGAATTTCTATAAAAAAAAGGAAAAACCTTAAAATCTCAGTTTTAAAGATTTTAAATATATTCTATAATAACATATATTTTTTACAAAGAAAAGACAGAAAAGATATTTTTTATGCGTTAGCGGGTTGTCTGAAGTTCGCTCCAGCCTGTAAGAAGCCTGTCAATTACTGTCTGGGCAAGATTCAGCGACATTTGAGCCTTTGCCATTGCGGTCGTAACATCGTGAATATCTACGGAATCAGGATCTGTAATAAGTTTTTGCTCAACACGGCTTACATCAAGCTGTTTTTCATTTACAGCATCTACCGCTTCAAGGATATAAGACTCAAAAGAGCGTTTATTTGTATTTTGAACTGAATTTTTTGCGCTGTTTGGCTGAAAAGAATTTATGTACGTCAAGTCAGAAACGTTTGAAATATTCATAACATTCATTTATTGACCTCCCATAAAAAAGTCAAGATTAAAACTCCAGTTTTAGGATTGACTTTTTAAGTTGTTTCGCAACGAAGTGAGAAACAACCGATGATAAGAGAGTTTGCAACGCAAACTTGTAAAGATAAAAACAGACGCCATTTTCGGCTGTTTTTATCTTAACTCCTCCCTTTTCCTCATAAAAATTTTAATCAAATTGCAAATGCTTGTCTACAGAATCATTTCGATAATCAGAAAAAATTAGCTTCTTCCAATTTCAAGCGCTGCAGAAAACATATCCTTTGCGCCTTGAATTACAGTTGAATTTGCCTCGTAAGCGCGGCTTGCTGAAATTAAGTTTACCATTTCGTTTACAATATTTACATTTGGATATTCAACATAGCCTTTATCCGGACCAGATTGAATTGCGTCCGGATTTGACGGATCATAAACCATGCGGCCTTTTGAAGTATCTTTTACAATTTCTTTTACGCGAACGCCTTTTCCAGGACCGTTATCCTGCTCAGCATTTACAAAAGGCATTCGCCATGTCGGATGAGCGGAAGCGATTGGTTCAACAATTACAGAAGATTTTTTAAATGCTCCGCCTTCAGGAGTGCGTGTCGTAGAAACATTTGCAATATTGTTCGAAATTACATCAGAGCGAAGACGTTCTACGCTCATTCCTGTCGTCGCAATATTGATCGAAGTAAACATTCCCATAAAAAATTCTCCCATAAAAAAGTCAATGAAAAAATTTCAATTTCCGATTTGACCTTTTAACGCAATTTCGCAGCAAAGTGAGAAATTGCAGTTGATAAGAAAGTTTGCAACGCAAACTTGTGAATAAAAATTTTGACGCTATTTTAGACAAAGTTTTTATTGCAATCCTTAACTCATTCCCATCTTATAAAAACAAGAAAAAAACTATTTTCTCATTGCAAGTTTTACCTGGCTGAATTCAAAATTCTGAAGCTGGGCTAAAAGTCTGTAGTTCATCTGCGTTTTCAAAACAACAGTCGCTTCATATTCCGCATCAACGTTATTTCCGTTGGCAGCCGCAGTTGTCGTCCAGTCTGTAACACGACGTGGTTCAACGGATTTCCAGTCATAAGGCTCTTCAAGGGCAAAATGCCTGCTGTCTGTTCTAGTCAATTCAAATCTATGAGATTTATCTGCTTCGCTTTCAAAAGCACGTTTTAATTCGCTTTCAAAATTAACAGTCTGTCTTTTGTAATTCGACACTTCTGAGTTTGCTATGTTATTTGCAGAAACCTGATACCGCAACGAATTAACATCCATTGCACGGTGTAAAAGTTCAACTGACCTTGTAAATGTATTCATATTAAATATATCGGCAGTTGAATTTTTTTGTTTATAAATTTTTACCGATTGTTAAAACGTTTTAAGAATTCTTGCATGCGGACATTTTTAGGATTGTTTATGAGTTCTTTTGGATCGCCGTATTCAACAACATGGCCTGCATCAAGAAAAAGAATTTTATCGCTTGTGTCGCGGGCAAATGCCATTTCGTGGGTTACGACAATCATTGTCATTTTTGACTTTGCGAGTCCGCGGATAATTTCAAGAATCTCTCCTGTGAGCTCAGGATCAAGGGCGCTTGTCGGCTCATCAAAAAGCAAAACCTTTGGCTTTAATGCAAGAGCGCGCGCAATGCTAACACGCTGCTGCTGACCACCGGAAAGTTCGCATGGATAATTATTCTCTTTTCCAGAAAGTCCCATGCGCCGGATAAATTGAATTGCGTTTTCTTCGGCTTCTTCCTTAGAAACACCAAGAACCGTAACCTGAGGATCAATTATATTTTTTAAGACAGAATAATGCGAAAAAAGATTGAAATTCTGAAAAACAAAGCCGAGATTTAAGGCGATTTCTCTTTGAGTTTTTTTATCTGCATAAACGCCGTCTTTGACAAGCTGCCGGGAGCAAATTGTAATTGTTCCGCTGTCAATTTTTACAAGCTGGGCAATAGAACGAAGAAGAGTTGATTTTCCAGAGCCGGAAGGACCGATAATTCCAAGAACTTCGCCCTGCTCAACTTCAAAAGACACGTCTTTTAAAACCTGAACTCCGTCTCCAAAAAATTTATTTACGTTTTTTACAGAAATTATACTCATCTTTATATATCCGCCAGTTTTAAATTTTCAATCTAAAAAGATGCTTTATTTATAATAATCAAGTTTTTTTTCAAGGTGAATAAAGACAGCCGTTACAACCCAGTTCATCAAAAAATAAAATACGCCGGCAATAAAAATCGGTGTCGTGCTAAAAAGCCTGCTTGAATGGGTTTGAGCCGTTCTTAAAAGCTCGACTACTCCGATTACGCTTACCAATGCGGTATCTTTTACGAGAGTAATTACTTCGTTTCCCATTGGAGGAACTATTCTCTTTACAACTTGAGGCAAAACAATCTTAAAAAAAGTCTGTATCTTTGTATAGCCAAGAACTTTTGCAGCTTCATACTGGCCGACAGGAATCGACTGCAATCCTCCGCGATAAATTTCTGCAAAATAACAGGCATAGTTTACCGAAAGCGCAATAATTGCCGCTGTAAAGCGATCCCAGGAAAACTTAAAAAGATAGAAAGGCCCAAAATAAACGACAATCAACTGGAGCATCAATGGAGTGCCGCGGATTATAAGCAGAAAAGCATTCGCCAGCATAGAAAGCGGCTTAAATTTTGACATGCGCGCCATTGTAATCGGCAAAGCAAGAGGAATTGAAAAAAACAGTGTTAAAAAGAAAACTTCAAGCGAAACCAAACTCGATTGAAGCATTGTTAATATAAGTTTTGCCATATTTTTTATAAGCTTAAAAAACTGAATCTGCAAAAAAGCAAATTCAGTTTTTTTTTCTTACGAATTTTTATTCAACCTAAAATCAAGTTATTTTCCGATTACTGTAATATCAGAACCGAACCATTTTTCAGAAATTTTCGTAACAGTTCCGTCAGCAGCCATAGCCTCGAGAATTTTTTGAACTTCGTCCGTAAGTTTTACATCACCTTTGCGGAAAGCGATTCCATATTCTTCAGGAGCCAAGCCTTCAGAAAGAACTTCAAACGGTTTTCCAGAAGTCTTGATTGCGTAGTTTGCAACGATAAGATCCATTACAACACCATCAACTCCGCCAATCTCAAGATCATTTAAAGCCATGATATTGTCTTTGAACTCGATTATTGATTTTACAGAACGCTTAAAATCAGGAGAAGCTTCAACTGCATCTGAGGCAGATGAACCTGCCTGAATACCGACTTTTTTTCCTGCCATGTCGGAAAGTTTTTTAATTCCTGAATTCTTTTTTACAACCAGAACCTGCGCGTTTTTAAGATAAGGCTTAGAAAATGAAAGAGCTGCTTTGCGTTCCTCGGTAATTGTAAGGCCGTTCCAAATACAGTCGATGTTTCCAGTAGCAAGCTCCTGCTCTTTTGAATCCCAGTTAATCGGCTGAGCGCGGAATTTTACGCCAAGACGAGAAGCAACTTCTTTTGCAAGGTCAATGTCAAATCCAACGATTTCGTTTGAAGAATCACGGAATCCCAATGGAGGGAATGAATCGTCAAGACCGAGAATAAATTCTCCACGGCTTTTGAGCGCTTCAAGAGAATTGTCTCCAGCTTCTTTTTTAGAACAGCCGGCAAAAACAGTAAGTGCGGCAAAAGCACATACAAACAAAGTAATTTTTTTCATTTTTTACTCCTATTAAAAATAAAAACAATTGTTTCTATAAATAAGCTAGATTTTTCCTTCGCAAAATGCAAAAAGAGATGCAATCTGCTTTTCTGTTTGCTCAGGACTTGGCGCGCCAGTTGTTTTTCTTGCACGCATGCACGATTGCGGTGTAATTTTTGCAAACAAGTCTTCTTCAAAAAGCGGGCTGATTGACTTGATTTCTGAAAGCGTCAGCTCTTCGATTGCTTTTCTTCCAGTATCAATTGCAAGGCGGACACACTGTGCAGCGACTCCGTGTGCAGTTCTAAAAGACATCCCCTTGCATACCAGATAATCAGCGACATCTGTCGCATTTGCAAAACCGCCTTCACAACTTGCAGCCATCTTTTCCTTGTTCCAGCGTGCACTTGCAATCATCGCCTCAAAAACAATGATGTTTCCTTGAACACAATCAAGAGCATCAAAAAGAGGAGCTTTGTCTTCCTGCATGTCGCGGTCATAACTCATAGGAAGAGCTTTCATCATCGTAAGAAGGTTTATAAGGTCGCCGTAAACCCTTCCTGTCCGTCCGCGGATCAGTTCTGCAAAGTCAGGATTTTTTTTCTGCGGCATAATTGAAGAACCAGTAGACCATTTTTCACTCAATTCAACAAAACCGAATTCTGTCGTAGACCAATAGACTATTTCTTCGCACATGCGGCTCAAATGCATCTGAATAAGCGAAAAATCAGAAGTAAATTCGATACAGTAATCACGGTCGGCAACACTGTCCAAAGAATTCTGTGTTACTCCATCAAAATTCAAAAGTTCCGCCACATATTCACGGTTCAAAGGAAGGTCAGAACCTGCAAGAGCGCCGCTTCCCAAAGGGGAAAGCGCGATTCTTTTCAGGCTGTCTGAAAGCCTTTCATAATCACGCACGAGCATCCACGCCCAAGAACACAAATGCTGCGCCAAAGTTCCGGGCTGAGCGTGCTGCATATGTGTGTAACCGGTCAAAAGAGAATCTTTATGTTTAGAAGCAATATCTGCAAGAGTTTTTATTAAAGAAACGAGTTGTTTTTGAAGCTCAGGAATTACGCGTCTAAGGTAAAGTCTTTCATCAAGGGCAATCTGGTCGTTGCGGCTTCGTCCAGTATGAAGTTTTCTCCCGCTTTCGCCAATTCTGTCCGTCAAAGTAGCTTCGATAAATGAATGAATGTCTTCGGCAGAATAATCAATTGAAAGTCTTCCAGATTTTAAGTCCTTTTCAATTGAATCCAGCCCTTTTTGAATTTCTTCATTTTCCTTTTCAGAAATAATCTTCTGTTTAGAAAGCATCGAGGCATGCGCTTTTGAACCGCGAATATCATCCAATGCCATGCGTTCATCCACGCGAATTGAAGTTTCAAACTCAACTGCCGCGGCATCCGGTCCTTCTGCAAAACGTCCGTGCCACAATGCAGCATGATTGTCTTTTGTAATTGTTCCGTGCGCTTTATTTTCCGCCATTTTTAGTTTCCCCAGCACATCATCTGTTCATCAATTGGTTTTCCAGGAATTGCCATTGGAAAAATCATCTCGTCAATATCGACAATCGTGTCGACAATGTACGGTTTTTTTTCGGCAAATGCAGTCTTAAAGACTTTTTCAAATTCATCATTATTGTTTGCCTTTACATAACCTACACCGTAAGCATCTGCAAGTTTTTTCCAGTCGGGACCAAAATCAAGCGTCGTGTGGCTGTATCGTTTTTCGTAAAAAAGTTTTTGCCATACGCGGACATTCCCGAGCGTGCCGTTATTTACAAGGACAATTACGATTGGAAGATTATAGCGTGCAATTGTACAAAGCTCATTGCAATTCATTCTAAAAGAACCGTCACCTGCAATATGAACTACACGTCCACAAGGATTTGCTACCTGCGCACCAATCGCAGCGCCAGTGCCGTACCCCATAGTTCCAAGACCGCCGGATGTAAGGAAAGTACGAGGCTTTTCAAACGGATAGAACTGGGCTGTCCACATCTGATGCTCGCCGACTTCAGTAGTAATAAAAGCATCGTCGCCTGCATATTTGTGAACAGTTTCGAGCATAAATTTTGGATTTACAGAGTTTGGCTTTACAATTGAATAGCTTGTAGGAATTTCTTTTTTCCATGCGTCAATTTTTTCAAGCCAAGCTGAATGTGATTTTTTTTCGATTAAAGGCAAAAGACGTGACAAAATTGACTTTAAGTCGCCTACAAGTTCACCGCCAGCGTGAATGTTTTTATTGATTTCCGCAGGATCAATGTCAATATGAAATACAGTCGCATGTTCAGCAAATTTTTTTGGATCGCCGATTACGCGGTCAGAAAAACGAGAACCAAGCGCCAAAACAAGATCGCTTTCTGTAACAGCCATATTGCTAGCGCGAGTTCCGTGCATTCCTACCATCCACGTACACAGAGGATGATCTGAAGGAAAAACATCGCGTCCCATAAGGCTTTCAGAAACAGGAATTGAAGCTTTCTCTGCAAATTCCAAAAGTTCTTTTTCTGCGCCAGAAATCTTAATTCCGCCACCAGCGTAGATAACCGGCCNNCGTTCTGATTTATTTATGATTTCTGCGGCCGCTTTTATTTCTTCGTCGGAAGGAACATTTACTCTCATAACCCGCTTGAAATTCGGATTTTCTTTTGCTAAAGCAGCAGAACCGTCATCGCCTTTTTTGAGCGGTTCAAACTCACACATTGCGGCTGTAATGTCTTTTGGAATATCAATCAAAACAGGACCAGGTCTTCCAGATTTTGCAATTATAAAAGCCTGACGGAAAATATATGCAAGGTCTTCAACCCGTCTTACCATAAAATTGTGTTTTGTAATTGGCAGAGTTACGCCAGTAATATCAATTTCCTGAAAAGTGTCTTTTCCAAGCAAAGGAGTTCCAACGTTACAGGTAATAGCAACCATCGGAACAGAATCCATGTAAGCAGTTGCAATTCCAGTCACAAGATTTGTAGCTCCAGGACCGCTTGTTGCCATGCAAACTCCAACACGTCCAGTAGAACGTGCATAACCATCGGCAGCATGGGCAGCAGCCTGTTCATGAGCCGTCAAAATATGAGTAATGCGGTCAGAATTTTTGTAAAGAGCATCATAAATATTTAAGATATTTCCACCAGGATAACCAAAAACAGTGTCTACACCCTGTTCAATCAAACACTCAATAACAATTTGAGAACCATTAATTTTCATTTTGCTTCCTAAGACCAATTATTATAATTTTTTATTTTAATGATTTTGAGAACCTTGCACAACATCAACATAATCCGCAATTTGTGAACACTCTACACCCAAACCTGCAATTTTCGTATAATACTCGGACAATGCGTATTCTTCTTTATTCAACTTCTTCAAATATTTTTGAACCAAAAACAGCCGTAGTAAAAAACTTTCCATCTTCCGCACAGCAACTGGAACTGCTTGCAAAATCTTTTCCAGAACACAGTTTTATCGTTGCAACACAGCTTCCAGGAATGTTTCTTTTAGATATAAGCGGCAGCGAAAATTTTCAAAAAGCAAACAACGTCCAATACGAAATCATAAAGAGCGACGATGAGGCAGAAATTGCAGATTTTTTATACTCTCTAAACCCCGAAATTGCAATCGCAGCTACATTTTTTGTAACACCATTCGACTGGCTCACTGCAAAAGATGCTCTTGTCGCAGATTTTTTAAGGCAAAAAGGAATAAAAACGGTCTGCCATAGCGTAAAAACCGCGCTCACCTGCTTTGATAAATGGCAGACTCACCAGAAGCTCCTTCAGTTAAAAATCAATACGCCAAAAGCCTTGTACATAAATCATGCGCTTTTTATAAATGCAGGAAATCGTAAAACCGTAAAAAGCAACGTTTACAAAACGGCACTTCTCTCAGAAATCAAAAAGCTCAACTTTCCGGTCGTAATAAAAGATACAACTGGTTTAAGCAGTTACGGAATGGACGTTTTAGAGAATTTTTCACAGGTTCACGACTGGTTAAAGTCAAAAAAATTTACTTCTGACAGAATAATCGAAGAATTTATAAAAGGAGATCAGTTTGGCACGGAAATTGAATCAATTCTTTCAAAATCCATTCAGCCTAAAAAAAACGGCGGCTGTTTTTTACACAAAATTTTGCCACCAATGATTTTCAGCGTAAACAAGTATGGAATCACATCTCCAAAACAAAGCGTAAAACTCGGACCTGTAACAAATTCTGAATACAAAATAGAAGATTTAAACAAAATTCTAAAAAAAATTGCAGCCTCGCTTGATTTTGAAGGAATCACCCAGGTTGACCTTGTTTTCTCTCAAAAAAAATGGTTTGTAATTGAAATAAATCCAAGGCTTTCCGGAATGACCGCAAGCTATGCGGCGATGCAAAATATGACAATTTTTGAACGGATTCTAAAAACCGCAGGAATTCGAAACAAAGACGAGCAAAAAGAAAATTTTGTCCTGAACATAAAATTTCCGCTTTTAACAGAAGAAGAAATGAAAGAACTTTCTAAAAAAAACTTTGTAAAAAAAGTTTACCAAACAGAAAATCTTGCGGCAAAGCAGGAACGCGAAAAAGGCTATTGCGAAGTAATTTTAACTTCTCCAGCAAAAGAAAATTTAAGCCAGGACATAAANNAAAAAAACTTTCCGAAGTTCTGCCTCAAAAAACAGAAAAAGTCTTTTTTGAAACCGCCCTTGAACTTGCTAAAAAAATTTAGGCATTTTCAGATTTTTCTTTCTCAGAAGCAGCTTCTTCAGATTCTATTTTTTTTGCAGTTTCGTTCCATTCGTCCTTGTCCATAAACTCGGCGTGAATTTTTCCGTCTTTTTCGCCTACAAAAGTTATTCCGTATTTATCGTAATTTTGAATCAGCCAGTCATCGTAGCCAGTCCAATTATCAAAATCCAAAGCCTGTGTCATATTTTTATTATAAAGAAAATAAAGCTAAAAATCAAAAATGAACTTAAAAATCGCAATTTTTAAGACAGTTTTTCTCAAAACAAAAGAAAGAAGAAAGAAAATTTTTCAAAAAAAATCAGTCAGGCTGTCTTTTAAAAAACCTTCCCAAAATATCTTTCGATTCGATTACATTTATAAAAGCATTTGGATCTACAGTACGCAGCTGCTTTTCCAAACTTCCGCTTTCAGCCGCAGAAACGACCGTATACACCATTTTATGAGTTTTTCCAGAATATTCGCCTCTGCCTTCAAAAACAGTAGCGCCATGATTCGTCAAATTTTTTATTGTGGCATAAATTTCATCACTTTTGTCAGTAATAATCAAAAGCGTGATTTTTGAATATTTCTTGTAAAGCAAAGCTATAACTTGACTTGAAGCGTATTGAAAAATTATTGAATAAAGAGCTTTATCCCAGCCAACAAGAATTCCTGCAAAAAAAAGAACGATGCAGTTAAAACAAAAAATCAGATTCCAGGCAGAACGTCCTGTCTTTTCTGAAATATAAATTGCAATAAAATCAGTTCCACCTGAAGAACTTTCCGCAAAAAGACAGAGAACAACAGAAACCGCGTTTAAAATTCCTCCAAAAACCGTGCACAAAAGAATATCGTCAGTAAGATGGAGCCATTCAAAACCAGAAAGAATATCCGTAAAAAGACCGGAAATAAAAATCATCACTACGCTAAAAAAAGTAAACCGTTTTCCGATGAATTTAAAACCAATCCAGACAGGGACAAGGTTAAAAGCATAGACAGTAACCGAATACGGAAGGTGAATATTAAAATATTTTAAGAAAATATTTTGCAAAAGCAAGGTAATTCCCGTCAAACCGCCAGGAAACAAATCAGCAGGCTGAACAAAAATGACAATGTTCAGAGCCATCAAAAAACCGCCAAAAGCAACAAGCAAAAAGCGTTTTAAATCGCGCAAAAAAACGGACATCGTCTTGCTCCCAAAAAATAAAAATCCTCATTTAGAAATTTGTTTAGATTTTCTGTTAGAATGTCGCGGTTATTATACATCGAAACACGTTTTTTACAAATAACAGAAAACACCGTAAAAAAAGCCGAAACCAGAGAAAAACTGCTTTCGGCTTTCATTTTTACAAAACTTAAATTATTCTTGAATATTTTCGTTCCAAATCTTTTATAAGCTTATATTCAAACGAATCTACAAGAGCAATATAAGAAGCTTCAATTACGTCGCTTGCAACTCCCATTGTGCTCCATGAATTTTCTCCGTCGCTAGATTCAATAAGAACACGGACAGCGCTTGCAGTCGCTTCTTTTCCATCAAGTACACGGACCTTATAGTCTGTAAGGTGAATTTTTGCTACAGCTGGATAAAATTGAACCAAGGCTTTTCGCAAAGCAGTATCCATTGCATTTACAGGACCGTCGCCTTCTCCGGCAGTAATTACAGCAGTACCTTCAACATCAAGTTTTACCTGAGCAAATGCGCTTTGGTCGTCAGAAAATCTCGGAAATTCACCGCTTGTTTTATAATAATGAAGATTAAAGAACGGCTGATATTTTCCCATAGTTTTTCGCACAAGGATTTCAAAACTTGCATCGGCGCCTTCAAACTGATAGCCTTCATGCTCAAGTTCTTTTACACGTTTTACGATTTCGGCAACGACAGGACTATTTTTTGTAAGCGATTTGTCAAATTTCTGCACTTTTTCAACAATCATGCTTTTTCCAGCAACTTCACTCATCAAGAAAACTCTTTCGTTTCCGACAGTTTCTGGTTCAATATGTTCGTATGCAAAAGGATTCTTTATAACTGCGTCAATATGCATTCCTGCTTTATGGGCAAAAGCGCTCGAACCTACAAAAGGCATTCCCGGTTCAAGAGCAATATTTGTAATTTCTGCAATTCTCTTACAAATTGGAGTCAAAAGCTTCATATTTTTTTGAGGAACACATTCAAATCCAAGTTTTAACTGCAAATCAGCAATAATCGTAGAAAGATTTGCATTGCCAGCCCGCTCTCCAAATCCAAGAAGAACGCCCTGAACATGAGAAGCGCCAGCTTCAACGGCAATCAAAGAATTTGCAACAGCAAGTCCGCAGTCATTGTGAGTATGAATTCCAACTTCAATCTTTGAGCAAAAACGACTTACGACAGCTTCAACAGCACCTCTACATTCTGACGGCATTGCGCCGCCTTTTGTTTCGCAGAGGGAAAGACAAACAGCTCCGCCTTCTACAGCAGCTTCAAGTGATTTTAATGCGTATTCTGAATTTGCCTTGTATCCAGTAAAAAAATGCTCAGCATCAAAAATCACTTTCTTGCCTTTTGATTTTAAATACTCCACCGTATCCCGAATCATCTCTATATTTTCATCAAGAGTTGCATGAAGAATATCCGTCACCTGGAAATCCCAAGTTTTTCCAAAAATGCAGACATATTCCGTATCAGCAGATAAAAGACTCTGCAAATTAACATCTTCTGCACAAGCCAAATCCCTCCGCCTTGTAGAACCAAAAGCAACGATTTTAGAATTTTTAAGCTGCAATTTTTTTGCTTCTATAAAGAACTCCATGTCTTTAGGATTGCTTCCGGGATTTCCGGCTTCAATAAAAGTTACTCCGAGCTCATCCAAAGCCATGACAATATTTATCTTATCTTGAACTGAATAACTTATACCTTCTCCCTGCGAGCCATCACGCAAAGTCGAATCTAGAATCGAAATCTTTTTTTTATCTGCCATAGGTGCTATTATGCAAAAAAAAACCTGATTCTTCAAGAACCAGGTTTTTTAAGTTTTTCAACACATTTGACACAAATCAAGTGCGCTTACTTTACAGCTGCACCGATACGCTCAAGAACCTTTTTACGGTCAAGAGGCTTTACAATATAGTTTTTCGCTCCAAGCAAAAGAGATTTTTTTACAAGCTCTTCTTTTCCAAGAGCAGAAACCATTACAACCTTTGCGTTTTTATCAAAAGCCATAATCTGTTCCAAGGCTGTAATACCGTCCATACGTGGCATTGTAATATCCATTGTAACGAGATCCACGTTCGGACAAAGTTCCTTATACTTATCAACACCGTCTTTTCCATCAACAGCCGTAGCTACGATTTCATAACCCTCGGAAGTAAGAATCTGTCCTAGCTGTTTTGCAACGAAGATTGAGTCGTCAACGATAAGCACACGAATTTTTGTACCGTCAACTCTTACGCCTTCTGGCGGACGCTCATTGATTGATGGGAAATCCTGTTTAGTTTTCATGTTGCTGCCTCCTCAATTCTACATACGTTCGCGAATCGCAACGTTAATTTCTACTTTGCCACATTCTGTAATAAGAGGAACAATCAGCGCTTCAACACTGTCTGTCTGTCCACCCAATGCAGCAATTTCCATTTTTTCTCCAGCAAAAAGCGCCGGAGGAGTCAAGTCGAACTTAAATCCCAATTCATGAAGTTTTGTTACTGCCTGCGCAGTAATAAGGTTTGCAAGTTCGCTGATTGTAGCCTTTGCCAAATCATCAAAAGTAGCAAGTGTTTCTCCGTTCATTTTTGAAGCAATGTTCAATGCTGTTTCGTAAGACATATCAAACAGAACACGTCCTTCAACATCACCAGCAAGGCCGACCAAAGCGGCAACTCCCATAACTGGCATTGCGGTCGATTTCAAATACAAATCACCGCGTTTTACATCCGCACCACCAAGAACTTCTTTTAAAATCTGAAATGAAGTTTCAACGAATGGGTTGATATATTCTACTCTCATAAAATTCTCCCAATTTTTATTTATTTTGTAAAAAAGGTTACAGTTCCGTCTTTATGAGCAAGCCACTTGCCCTCTCCCTCCAGAGTTTCGTTTTGACCAAGAATGATAATTCCATTGCCCTTAAGTTTTTCATCAAAATCAGTTTCGAGAACTTTTTGAGAAGCCAAAGGCAAGAATGAAATCAAATCCCTTGCAAATATAATATCACATACAGGCAAAGAGTTTGTATTTGCACAGTCATGATACTCAAACATAATACTATTTTTTATGTCAGTTGTAAAAGTAAAATCAGAATTAGCCTTGTTCGTAAGATAAGGAGCATACCAGCCATTTGCAATTTCGGCAGGAACGCTGATTAACGGAGCATTTGAAACATTGAGCAAATCAATGTCATGCGCATAAATTCTAATCTTAGCTTCTGGATAGCGCTTTTTCAAAATACAAGCAAGTGAATAAGTTTCCATTCCTTTTCCACAGCCAGGATTCCAGACAGTAATCTGTTTTGCGGCATTGTCCGGCAAAATCTTAAAAATTGAATCAGCATATTCTTTTGTCCACCAAGCACCTGAACAAGGAGAATAAAAATTTTTTAAGAAAGCATCTGCATCTTCCGCTGAAGAAAGTTGAATTTTATCCTGAGAACGCTCTTTCTGCCACGCATCAAAACGAGCTTTAAGCCAAGGTTCATTTACAGCAGAAACCGTAAATTTTCTCATCTGCGCCAAAGATTCTGTAATAAACTTAAGCTCATCGCCAGGATGCTTTTCAACCTTAGTTTCAGCCGCAGAAACAGAAGTTTTTTGATTTTCAGAATTTACAAATTCTTTTTCTAAAGAAGATTTTACGGCAACTTTTGCATTGTGTGCCATATTCATACGAACATTTTCTTCTTCAATCGCCTGAGCTTCTGTCTTAGAACCAAAAATTCTTTCTATATCAAGAAGAATATAAAGCCTGTTGTTTACTTCAACAACTCCCTGAATATATTTTATGTTTATATCGCCAAAAAGTGGATGAGGCGGCTGAATTGTTGCTTTTTGAATTCCAACGACTTTGTCAATTACATCTACGACAATTCCGAATGTCTGCTCGCCAATCGAACAGATAAGCATATTTTCCAAGGAATCTTCTTTTCTTTCTGGAACTTCGATATTGAAAAAAAGCCTCAAATCGACAATAGGAATAATATCTCCACGAAGATTGTAAACTCCAAGAACAAATGGCAATGTATTCGGAACATAAGTAAAACGTCCGGCCTTTGCAATTTCCTTTATTTTCATAATATCAATTGCATAGTCTTTTCCAGCGAGAGAAAAAGTTACCATTTTATAGTCAATCTGAGCAAGTTTTTCTTTTCTTTCTGCAGATTCCCGTTCCGCATCAGGAACAATACTAGCATAAGCACCAAGATTTTGTGCAAGAGCCGTATTGATATTTTTTGTTTCTGTCTGATTCTGAACATTTTCGTTAGCCATGATAAACCTCTTTTGCCTTAGTCAATAGTCCCATATTCAGAGCGAGCTTCAATTTCCTGACGCACTCCAAGCTCAAGAAGCTGGCTTACATCAATAATAAGCGAAACAGAGCCGTCACCAAGAATAGAAGCGCCTGCAATTCCTGGAGACTGCGTAAACTGATCACGCAAAGGTTTTATAACCACATCTTCTTCTCCAATCAAGGCATCGACCATAATACCGATTTTTTTATCTTGCGTGCCAACAATTACAACAAAACAATACTCACCATCTTCGGTATTGCGGATGTTAAACAGCCTGCTAAGACGAAGAACAGAAATTACTTCGTTGCGGACATTCAAAACTTCATAATTGTCAATTGTATTGATTTCGCCACGTCTAATGCGATGGCTTTCAATTACAGACGCAATAGGAATTGAATAAACTTCTCTTCCAACGCGCACAAGAAGACCTTGAATAATTGCAAGAGTAAGCGGAAGCCTAATTGAGAATTTAGAACCACGGCCTTTTTCTGTTGTTACGTTTACAGTTCCGTTCAATTTATCAATCATTGTCTTTACGACATCGAGACCTACGCCACGACCAGAAACATTTGTAATTTTGTCTGCTGTTGAAAAACCTGGTAAAAATATAAGATTTGCAGCTTCCTGTTCCGAAAGGACTTTATTTGGATGAATAAGTCCTTTTTCTACGGCCTTTTTCCGCACTTTTTCCGCATCAATTCCGTTACCGTCATCAACAATATCGATGATAATCATGTTTCCTTCGTTTGCAGCTTTTAACAGAACAGTACCTGTTTCGCTCTTACCTAAAGCCTTGCGTTCTTCAGGAGATTCGATTCCGTGGTCAACAGAATTACGAACACAGTGCATGATAGGATCCATAAGATCGTCAATAACAGTCTTGTCCAACTCCGTTTCTTCACCTTCAATCTGAAGGTTTACCTTTTTACCGAGATCTTTCTGCAAATCACGGACAACCCGAGGGAAGCGGTCAAAAATCTGGCTGATAGGAACCATTCGGATTTTCATTACGCCTTCCTGCAATTCTCCGGCGATACGCCCAAGATTTTGGGTTGCAGAATGGAACTTTGTATTTAAATCCTTAAACTTAGCTTCAAACGAAGCAAAATATTCAGGAATCTCACCATATTCCTGCATAATATTATTTCTTATGTCTTTTACAGAAACTCCGTTTTGAATTTCTTCCAAATACTGCGGAAGCTGTTCAAACATCTTACGGATTTTTTCTCTAAATGCAGAATCAAGAGCCTGAAACTGAACAAGCATATCCGACTGTTGTTGCGCGCTCTGGTTAAACGAAGCCTTTGTAATTACGGTTTCAGAAACAAGGTTCATTAAAGTATCGATGCGTTTAGAATCAACACGCAAAATTGAACTTTGCTGAGCATGTCCTGAAGCAGAAGCCGTTTTTGTCGAAGAAACTGTCTTTGATGGCTGAACAGGAGCATTTTCTGTCTTCTGCTCTGCAGAAACCTTTACTTCTTCTTGTTTAGGAGTTTCTGCCACAGGCTGAATTTGAGCATTTTTTTCTTCTTTTTGTTCTGGCTGTACATAAGACTCTTTTGCAACTGCATTTTCAAGACACTGGGCATCAACGCTCAAAGTTACATCATCGAGAAAAGCTACATCTTCGAGCTGCTCCTGAGAATTTGAAGAAGCAACGTAATAAACAACGTCTTTATGAAATTCATCTTCATAAAGCGCTTCAAAATCAGGAACGGTCTTTAAAACAGTGCCACAGGCTTTTAATGCTGCAAAAACTTGAATTCCTCCTACGCTATTCATAGGATTATTTTCATCGAAAACAACACTTATCGACCAAAGCTTTTGACCTGGCTGACAACTCTGTTTGAGTTCAAGCAACTCAAATTCTGACATGTCAACAGTTTCTGAAGCAGAAGCCGATGCCGCTGGAACACTCTGAACAGTCTCTGGTCCAGGTTTTGAAACTGATGACGACTTTTTACCTTTTCCAGCCTTTTCAGGAATCAATGATTTTATTTTATTTGAAATTTCTTCTACACTTTCGGCATAAACAGAACCATTTTGGCGAGCTTCAAGCATAGCTTTTATAATATCAAGAGAATTTAGAAGAGTATCTACAACATCTTCGGAAACTTTTACACGGTCTGAACGAACTTCATCAAGAAGATCTTCCATTTTGTGAGCAAATGTAGAAATTTCTGTAAATTCAACTGTCGCAGAATTACCTTTTAACGTATGTGCTGCACGGAAAATTTCATCTATAGCATCATGGTTTGTTGGATCATTCTCAATTGCAAGAATATTGCTCTCAAGATTGTCAACCATTAGTTCAGCTTCAGAAAAATAATCTTTTAACAGTTCTTCGTTGTTAGCGTCAAGAAAATCACTCATATCTAATATTTTAACCTTTAACATCTCAAAGTCAAGCAATAAAATTTTATTAACAAGATGTTTTTTAAAAACAAAGAGTAAAAGAATGAATAAAGTTTCATACTTTCCTGAGGATAATTTTCGATTTTTATTAAAGTTCAGACTTTTTTATGCCGATATAAAAAGGTACGATTATAACTGACGGGGAAAAAGCTATGAAAATGATAAAAAAACTGTCTTCGACTGCTGCCGCATTTATTTTTACATTGACAACGCTCTCTGCTGCCGCTTCATTCAACGGTTACGGAGGTTTGAAAGGCGACTTAAAATCAAAGGAAAATTCCGAATTTTTCGATCCGATAATGAATTTGACAGGATTTTTTCAAGGGCAGTTCAATTTTTCAGAAAATTTATTTTTCAATACAGAAATGAGCATTTCGACAGATGACGTAATCGACACAAAACTGACTGAAGATACTCAGGCTGTCTTTTGCTTTGATGAGCTTTCGCTTACATACATAAAAAATTTTTTGGGAGCAACCCAGTTTTTCAGCATTTTTAAGGGAACTTACACTCCTCTAGGCGCAAATCAGTTTTTATCGCAGCAATTTGGAATTTCACCAATCAACAGTTTTATTACAGACAGTTTTTACGGCAACAAATGCGTTTCCCCATATTCAATAAACGGTTTCGGACTTTCGTATTCAATCCGGCTGAACTCAAGTCCAATAGCTTTTGCCGGATATTTTTACAAAAACAATGATAATCCGGACGATTTAAGACAATTCAATCTCGATTTTCGTTTTGCAACGACACGCAAATACCTCACCCTGGACTTTTTGGGAGGAATTGGTTTTCCTTCAAAAAATAAAGACAAAAACGATGACGATGTAATTCTTCTTGTCGATGAAATTTACCTTCATTCTGGAATGAATCTTCTTATCGGAAATTACTACACAACCTCTCTTTTCCTTCAGGCAGGATTTTCTTCGCTTCCTGTAAAAAAAAGCAATGCAAAGATTGAAATTTCTGACGAACAGCTTTTTTTACTGGTTGAACCGCGGTTTCATTTAAAAAATTCGCAGATGCACATTTCTTTCTTCAATATTCCTGACAATCAAAACGAAAAAATAGAATTTGCAGACGGGAATTTGGGCTTCAACGTAAATATTTTTACAGAAAACTTTTTCATCCGCAACAAAAACATAAAATTCGGATTCAGCACGTCGTTTAGCTACGAAGAACGATATTTAAAAGACTTGCCAAACCTAAAAGATTTTTACAAAGATACCTGTTCTGTAAAAACAAGTCCTTACATTGTAATTCCTGTTCTCTCCGGAGATTTAAGCCTCATGTTCCAGGCAAAATTAAGCGAGTTTCCGGCAGGAAAATGGAAACAAAACATAAACTTTACACTAGGTTATAAATCTTATTTCTAAAAACAAGATTTATAAAAAAAGCACCATCAAAAACTGAACTTTATCCGTTCAATTTTAGTGGTGCATTTTTAGCTTTAAAGCCTTTATTTTAAAGTTTCAAAAGCGAAAGTCTCTTGCAGGCTTCTTCAATATCCGCGCGATGTCCAAAAGAGCTAAACCTTATAAAACTTTCTCCGGCAGGTCCAAAACCAGAGCCTGGAGTCGTCACAACATGGCACTCATCCAAAATTTTATCAAAAATATCCCAGCTTGCTTTTCCAGGAAATTTTGCCCAGACATAAGGACCGTTTCCTGTAAAATAAGCGACAACGCCTGCAGATTTAAAATTTTCTCCTTCAAGAACATTTTTTATAAGATGTCCGTTCTCCAGATAATAGTCAACCTGTGCGGTCATATCTTTCAAGCCCTGTTCGTCGAGAGCGGCAAGACCACCAGCCTGAGCAATATTTGAAGCGCCGTTAAAAAGAGTTGTCATTACGCGGTTCCAATCCCTGTTCACGCTTGAACCGTCTTCAAATTTCAATTCGTTTGGAACAACAGACCAGCCGAGGCGAACTCCTGTAAAACCAGCAGGTTTTGAAAAAGAATTTACTTCAATCGCACAAGTTTTTGCGCCAGGAATTTCGTAAATTGTTTTTGGAAGATTTTTATCGCGGATAAAAGCAAAATATGCGGCATCGTAAATGACAATGCATCCGTTTTCGTTCGCAAAATCAACAAGTTTTTTAAGCTGCTCTTTTGTTGCAGTAGCGCCAGTCGGATTATTTGGAGAACAAA
>NZ_DLLH01000081.1:0-28860 GCF_002476655.1 Treponema sp. UBA7567 | reverse complement strand
TGGCGGCAACAACTCTTCTTTGACGGTGCATGTTGTTTCTTCTGCGGACACGGACACTTATTCTGCAATCGGCGCGGCTGTTGGCTCTCTAAAAGGTTACGGACACGGAGGAGCAAATATCCGTGTAATCGAAATGATGGACGACATAAAGTCTCATGTCCGCGACTGGTCGAGCGAAAAAGAAGTAAAGGAATATTTAAGAAAAATTGCAAACAAAGAGGCGTTTGACCATACAGGTTTGATTTATGGTCTTGGACACGCAATTTACACGATTAACGATCCTCGTGCGACAATTTTGCGTGATCATGCGGCAAAACTTGCAAAAGAAAAAGGCCTTGAAGACGAATACAACCTTTACAAGCTGATTGAAAGGCTTGGACCGGAAGTTATTTACGAAAAACACGGCGGCGAAAAGAAAATCTGTGTAAACGTAGACTTCTATTCTGGTTTTATTTATACAATGCTGAATATTCCTCGCGAGCTTTTTACTCCTCTGTTTGCGGTAAGCCGAATCGCCGGCTGGTCTGCCCACAGAATCGAGGAAATTGTCGCCGGAGGACGAATTTACCGTCCTGCTTACAAAAATATTCTTGCTGAAAGAAATTATATTCCAATCGAAAAAAGATAGAAGGGGCGTTGCGGGGTAGTTCCCCGCACGGAGGGTAGCGGAAAACGCCTGCGTTTGGAGCGCAGGGAGGCTGTCCTCCCTCTTAAAATCTAAAAATTAACTAAAAAAATGCCTGCGGAAAGACTCGATAAAATATTGGCGCACCACGGTTTTGGAACTCGAAAGGACGTAAAAAGGCTTTGCCATAAAAGTTTGGTGAGCTTGAACGGGAAAATCGTGACAGATCCTGCTGCAAAAGTTGAAATTGACTCGGATAGCCTCGAAATTGGCGGTGAAAAAATATTTTTACAGCGCGACCTTTATATTATGCTCAACAAATGCAAAAATGTTGTCTGCGCAAACAGGGACGGCGAACATTCGACCGTTTTTGACCTTTTGGATGAAAATTTGCGGCACAAATTTTTGGGCGGCGACTTGCACTGCATGGGACGGCTCGACATTGACACTGAAGGTCTTTTGATTTTGACGACAGACGGAAAACTTACACATTCGCTGCTTTCGCCGAAAACTCACGTTCCAAAAACCTATGCGGTCGGTTTGCGCGATTCTTTGACTTTGGAAGAAAAGCAAAAATACTGCGAAATTTTTAAAAAAGGCTTTTGGATTGACCGGGAACAAAACGAAGACGGCTTTGAATGCGCTCCTTCCGAATTAAAATGGCGGGATGAAGACGGAAAATTTGGAGAGAACGTAGAATCTGAAAGGCTTTCTCTTGCTGCTGAAAAAAATTCCAGCGGAAAAACTGAGTGCCTGCTTACGATTTTTGAAGGAAAGTTTCATCAGGTAAAAAGAATGTTCGCCCAGCTTGGAAATGAGGTTGTCTACCTAAAACGAATAAAAATGGGCGGGCTTTTCCTTGATCCGGCGATTGAGCTTGGCTCTTACCGCGAGCTTACGGAAGCCGAGATTAAAATGCTTTCGGAAAAATAAAAAAGCGGTTAGGAAAAACACCACAAAAAAAGCGCCTAAAAAACTGTCCAGAAACGGAATCGGTTTTTTAAAGCGCCTTTTTTGCATTTTGCTGGCAAAACGAGCAATTTTGCCGCCAAAACGCGCCTTTTTTTTGCAATTTTGCCGCCAAAACGCCAGGTTTTTAAATCTGGCGATTTTTTTATTTTTTGAGCGCGTCTTTTATTGCGGCCAAAAGTTCTGAATATTCTGTAAAAGCCGGAATATTCGGATAATCATTTTTGATTTTGTCTGTCGTGCGGAACAAAAAACCTGCCTTGCTTGCTTCAATCATTCCGAGATCGTTGTAGCTGTCGCCAAAAGCGATTGTTTCAAAACCAATTGACTGCAGCGCTTTTGCCGTCGTTAGCTTTGATTTTTCGCAGCGCATCTTGTGCTTTACGATAAAACCTTCTTTGTCTGTTTCGAGGCTGTTGCAGAAAATAGTCGGCATTCCGAGTTTTTTTAGAATCGGGCCTGCGAATTCTTCAAAAGTATCGCTCAAAACAACAGTCTGGCAGATTGAACGCAGCTCATCCAAAAATTCTTTTGCGCCGGGAAGCGGATCAATTTTTGCAATCGTATTCTGAATGTCCTTTAATGTAAGTTTGTGTTCCTTTAAAATTGCGATTCTCCAGTTCATCAGTTTGTCGTAATCAGGTTCATCGCGAGTTGTTCGTGAAAGTTCAGGAATTCCAGAAACTTTTGAAAACTCAATCCAGATTTCTGGAGCAATTACGCCTTCCATGTCCAGGCATGTAATGTACATTTTTTCCTCCAGCAGAACGCCAAATCCGCCTGCTTTAAATTCTTTATGAAAGTTTAGCATTTTTTTTTCTATGAGAAAATACGAATTTTTAATTTTTCGCAGCTCATCTTCGCGCTGACCGGCTCTTACTGCAAGTCCCCCTCGCTTCGCTCGTCCGGTCTTTCCGTGGCGATCCGGGCTAAGTTTTGTCCAAAAAAAATCAGTTCACGCATTGTTTTCTATAATTGCTTGACTAAAAACTTACAAAAAAATTGCCATAGAAATTGTAATTCATAAATAAAACGTTATAATATTAAAGACAGGAGAAAGTGATGTTGTTAAAAGCCAAAAAAGAATATCTAATTGTTCCATTTACGGTGCTTGCGCTTTTGATTGACCTTCTTGGAAGAGTTTTTGCCGAAAATCTTATGCTTCCGCTTTGGTGCGACTCTGTCGGAACTTTTTTTATTGCGTATTTTGCAGGTCCGATCTGTGGCGCAATAGTCGGTTTTGCAAACAATATAATTTACGGCATTTTTGTTGACCATCAGTCGGTTTACTGCGTTACTGGCGCGTTTATCGGTTTTTTGGCCGGATATTTTGCAAAAAAGAAAGTTTTTGAAAGCCAGTTCTTAACTATGACGATTGGAATGGGGCTTGCTGTAATTTCAACAGTAATTTCTGTAATCGTCAGCATAACAATGTATGGCGGTGATATTGGCAATATTTGGGCATCTCAAGTAATGCGTTTTTTTATGGACGCAGGTTTTCCAAAATATGTTTCCTTTGTAATTGGGCAGTTTTATATTGAATTTTTAGACAAACTGTTTTGTGTCGAAATAATTTATCTTTTAATAAAGTTTGCAAGGTTTTACAGAAAAAAACGTGACGAAAATTCAGAAGAAAAAATCATTCCAAAAAAAATAGCTCCGTTTTTGACTTTTATTTTTGCGCTTTTCTTTGTTTTATTGCCTAAAACAGCTTTTACTCAAAATTTTGCCGATGAATGGGACTCTTATGTTCAGACAGTTTTTTCAAATCCTGAAGGACTTTTGTCTGGCGAAGCAAACGATATTGAACAGACAAATGACGGAAAACTTTGGATTGGAACTTATGCCGGCCTGTTTAAGTATGACGGTTCAAAATTTAAGCTCATGAGCGATATTCATTCTGTAAAAAGTGTAAATTGCCTTTTTGTTGACGAAGAAGGGAGGCTTTGGACTGGAACAAATGACAGCGGAATTACGATTTTTATAAATGAACGCGTAATGAATGTAATTGACGAAGAAAGCGGACTTCTTTCAAATTCTGTAAAGGACATTGTCAGCGATACCGACGGAAATTATTACATCGGAACAACAGAAGGAATTTCTCTCGTGTCTTTGAGCGGCGGAGTAAAAATTACAAAAAACTATGAACAGATAAAAAATGTAACAAAAATGTCTGCTGACAAATTTGGAAATGTCGTTGCTGTTACCGAACGCGGAGAACTTTTTTGCTTTAAAAACGGAGAAATTTGCTGTTCATTTTTAAAAGATGGGAAAAATACCTCTTTTCAGAGTGTAGATTTTTCGGAAGACGGAAGGCTTTTTCTTGCAAGCCCGGACGATTCGATTTTTATTTACAGCTTGACGCCTTCTGGTCCAAACTTAGTCCGCAAATTTAAAATTCCAGGAATAGAAGGCATAAATTCATTCTATTTTGCAGAAAATAAAGGTGTTTTTGTTTGTTCTGACACGGGAATTGCCTTTTTCGATGAAAGTTTTAAGGCCAAAAAACTTTACACGAACAATTTTACGAATTCGATAGACGCAATGCTTATCGATTATCAGGGAAATCTCTGGTTCAGTTCTTCAAGGCTTGGGCTTCTCGAAATGTGCAAATCTACTTTTGTTGAGCTTTTTTCTGAAATCGAAGAAACCGCTGTTGTAAATTCTACAGAAAAATGGCAAGGACTTCTTTTTTGTGGAACTGACGAGGGGCTTATAATTCTTGACGAGGAAAACGAAAAAAAAGTTGAAAATAAAATAAGTTCATTGCTTAATAAAATAAGAATTCGCTGTTTGAAGGTGGATTCTATGAATAACCTGTGGATTGCAACGACAGGAAGCGGCATTTATAAAGTAAGTTTGGATTCTTCTGGCGAATACGAAATAAAGAATTTTTCACAGAAAACTGGACTTCCTGGAAACCGTTTTAGAAATATCTGCGAGCTTAAGGACGGAAGAATTGCCGTTGCCGGAGATTATGGAGTTGCCTTTTTGAGAGAAGATGCTGTTGAAAAAGTTTTTACTGCGCAGGACGGTTTTGCCAACGAAAAATCTCTTTGCCTTCTTGAATACAAAAATGGCTGCTACGTAGGTTCGGACGGAGGCGGAATTTCAAAAATAGAAAATGGCCAGATTGTAAAAAATATTGGAAAAAAAGACGGACTTTCTTCAAACGTAATTTTGCGAATGGTTTACGATTCTTTTTCTGACGGTGTTTTTATTGTTACAAGCAACGGAATTTGCTATACGTCCGAAAAAGGAGAAGTTAAAAAACTTGATAATTTTCCGTATTCAAACAATTACGACATGATTTGCGACTCTGACGGAACATGCTGGATTTTGGGAAGCGCAGGAATTTATGTTGCTCAGTCAAAAGATTTGATTGAAAATTTGAAGACTGAATATCCTGTTATAAATGCAAAGCATGGTTTTCGTTCGCTGCTGATTGCAAATTCATGGCCTTGTCTCGAAAACGACAATCTTTATCTTTGCTGCGACAGCGGAGCCGTAAAGGTTAATATGTCAAAATACGACATGGCTTCAAAATCTTACCGCATGATTTTGGATTTTGCGGAAGTTGACGGAATAAAGCAGAAAATTAGCCGTTCTGACGTTTTTAAACTTTCGCCTCAAACTCAAAAACTTGTGCTTGAGCCGGAAATATTGAATTATTCTCTGAACGATCCTTATGTAAGATATTTTCTTGTTGGAAATGATTTAAAACCGGCAGAGTGTTTGCTCAGCGAACTTGGAAAAATTTCTTATTCAAACTTAAAGCCAAAAACTTACGTGTTTAAAATTTCAATTCTCGACGGATTGAACGGAAATGTAATTGAAAGCGCAAATTACACGATTGAAAAAGAAACAGAAATGTATCAGAAAAACTGGTTCAAACTCTATGTAATTTTGACTGGCTCGCTTGTTCTTGTCTGGCTTACATGGTTCGTTACTAGAGTTCGTTCTCAGAAAACTTTGCTCAAACAAAAATACGAGCTCGAATATGCAAAAAAACAGATTAAGATGGTGAACGAAACTATTCTTTCTATTGCCTAGACTGTAGATGCCAAGGATTCAAATACGAGCGAACATTCTTACAGGGTGTCGGAGTATTCAGTTTTTATTGCAAAAAAACTTGGATATTCAAAGGAAAAATGCGAAACTCTGCGGCAGATGGCGCTTTTGCACGATATTGGAAAAATCGGAATTCCGGATGCTATTTTGAATAAGCCCGAAAAACTTACGGACGAAGAATACAAAATCATGAAATCTCATGTTATTCGTGGCGGAGAAATCTTAAAATACTTTACGGTTGTTGACAATGTAAGCGTTGGCGCTCTTTATCATCACGAAAAATACGATGGAAGCGGCTATTGCCACGGCCTAAAAGGTGAAGAAATTCCTCTTGACGCAAGAATTATCGGTATTGCAGACGCATTTGACGCAATGACGGCAAACCGTATTTACCGCAAACAGCTGGATCTTGATTTTGTAATAAACGAGCTTAAGAGGAACAGCGGAACTCAGTTTGATCCAAAACTTGTGGACATCATGCTTTCTCTGATTGCTGACGGAACAATAGATGTTGAAAGCCTTTACAAAAAATCAAAAAAAATTCCGGCAGAAAACAGTAAATGAGGAAAACTATGAATGTAAAAATGAAAAAAAAATATATTTTGTGCACAATTACTTCTGTTGCAATGTGCCTGCTTTCTTTTGGACTTCATATTTTGACACGTTCCGAAGACAGATGCCTTAAAGTTGGATTCATTTTTGTAGGAGATGAAATAACTCCTTATACAGAAAATTTTATAAAGGCACAAAATCACGTTGTTTCGGTTTTTGGCGACAAAATTGACTGTGTTACTAAGTACAATGTTACGGAAGACCAGATTGAAGGTCCTTTGGAAGAACTTGTAAACGAAAAGTGTGATTACATAATTGCCGCCAGTTACGGTTACGGTCCAGTTGTAAAAGAGATGGCGGCGCTTCATCCAGAAATTGATTTTTGTGTGCCGACTGGCGACAATGCAAATGATGAGCCTGTTCTTTCAAATTATCATAACTGTTATGGAACAATTTATCAGGGGCGCTATATTTGCGGTGTGATTGCCGGAGAAAAACTTAAGGAAATGATTGAATCGAAAGTTATAAGCGCAAAAGAGGCAAAAGTCGGTTACGTTGCGGCTTTTCCGTTTGCAGAAGTTATTTCCGGCTATACGGCTTTTTATCTTGGCGTTCACTCGGTTGTTCCAGAAGCGACAATGCTCGTAAAATATACGGACACTTGGTCAAATTATTCTTTGGAAAAGCAGGTTGCCGCAGAATTGATTGATGAAGGTTGCGTTGTAATATCTCAACATTCTGACACAAAAGGACCTGCCGTTGTCTGTGAAAATTCAAAAAGACCGGTTCCTGTCTATCATGTCGGATACAGCCAAAGTATGACAGATATTGCTCCGACGCGTTCCTTGGTCAGCTGTTCTGTTGATTATTCATACTATTTCGAGCAGTCAATAAATGCTCTTTTGCATGATAAGAAAATTGAAGATTGCATTGACGGCAAGGTTTACGGTCAAGACGCAATGGCAGGAATCGAAAAAGGCTGGGTTCGCATTTTGGACATAAACTATGCAGTTTTGCCGGAAAGTATTGATTCGACCGTAAAATCTGTTAGCAACAAAATCGAAAAAAATGATATTGTAGTTTTTTCTGGAAATTTTACAGGAACTGCTCCGTTTGACAGTTCCAATAAAATTGACTTAAGGACACCTTTTGTCGAAAATGAAAAATCTTCATCTCCGGCTTTTTGTTATGTCCTCGATGATGTAATTAAGATTTTGCCTTAGTTTTTTAGGAATTTTAGCAATCCCACCATTGAGCTGCAGTTTGATCTGCCAGCTGGAGCAAAATGACAAGAGGGTTTTGCAGAAAATTTGAATAGTTAAAACTTTCGTTCGGACTTAAATCGGAAAATCCCATGTGGCGGCTTATTGCTTCGAGAACCGGACGTTTATGAATGTATTCTGGAAGACACTCAAGAAGCATGAGAGCGGATTCGTTTCCGTGACCAAGATTTCGGTTTTCGCTTTTTACTTTAAAATAAGGCTCGTAAACCCAGTTCCCCTGATAGTTTTTTGTTTTTTTGTGTTCGACTGAATAAAATCCAGCTTTGCAAAAATCGTGAGACAGCGCGGCAATAAAAATGTCTGCAGCTGAAAAATTATAAAATTCTGCACGCTTTGTCTGGATAAAATTTGAAAAAATCATTGGCGCAAAAACAAGGCTTTGGTAAATCACCGTAAGAGAATGAGCCGCAAGTCCTCCGGCAACGTTTGCGTGGTATTTTGCGCTTGCAGGACTTGTGAAAAATTCGTGTTTTTCCATCCATTCTGTAAGACAGTCTATTTTTTCTTTTGGAAGCAGGGCTGTTGCCATTTCGAGTATTGTATCTTTGACTTTTTGGCTGTCAAAAGTTCCATCCATTAAAATCGGCTTGTTTTTTGAAAAAATCTGCGCAACATTTTCTACCTGGATTTTTAACTCAATTAAATCGTTTTCATTCATAAAATGATTATAAAATTAAAATTGTGGTCTGAAAAGAAGGTGCTTTAAATACATAAGTGTGTTTTTATTATGTAAACACAAAATGGTTTTTAGAAACGTGAAATTTTAAGGAACGAGCGATAAAGAAAATATTTATATTGAATAAATATGCAGAACTTTGTATGATAATTGCATATTTATTCGTGATAGTGGAGCTTTTTTATGGAGAAATTTGCTTTTATTGACGGCGGAGTTTGCGCTGCCGAAGGATTCACCGCGAGCGGCGTTTTGAACAAAATCAAGGAAAGCCGCACAACTTATGACACCGCGCTTATTTTCAGCGATTCAGTTTGCAATGCGGCTGGAGTTTTCACGCAGAACCGCGTAAAGGCCGAATGTGTAAAATTCACAAAAGCGCAGATTGCGGATGGAAAAGCTCAGGCTGTGATTATGAACTCTGGAAACGCAAATGCCTGTACAGGGAAGCAAGGCTATGAAAACGCGGAAAAAGAAGCGGTGGCGGTCAGCGAAAAACTAAAAATCTCGAAAAGCGATGTTCTTGTCTGCTCGACCGGCGTAATTGGCCAGCAGCTTCCTGTCGAAAAAATTTTGAACGGCTTGGACAAGTCCGTTAGCCTTCTGAGCAAAAACGGAAACGTCGAGGCCCGCCAGGCGATTATGACAACTGACACAAAATTCAAGGAAACCGCGCTTGAAGCAAAAATCGGCGGAAAAACCGTAAAAATCGGAACAATGGCGAAAGGAAGCGGAATGATTCACATCAATTTGGGAACAATGCTTTCTGTAATCACAACCGACTGCGCGATAAGCTCAAAAATGCTCGAAAAAGCGTTGCGCTTGTCTGTCGCGGGAACTTACAACTGCGTCTCAATTGACGGCGACACTTCCACAAACGACACGCTTTTGATTCTCGCGAACGGAAAAGCCGGAAATGCTGAAATCGATTCTGAAAACGAAGACTTCAACGATTTTGTTGCGGCGTTGAACGTTTTGAACACTCAAATGGCAAAAAAAATCGCTGCGGACGGCGAAGGCGCAAGCCGGCTTGTAACCTGCAATGTTGTCGGTGCGGACACAGTTGAAAACGCGCGCGGCCTGGCAAAAGCCGTAATCTGCTCAAATCTCGTAAAAGCCGCTTTTTTCGGCGCGGACGCAAACTGGGGCAGAATTCTCGACGCGATGGGCTATTCCGGATTCAATTTCACGCCAGAAAAAACTTCCGTTTCATTTTTGAGCAGGGAAGGCGCAAAGCGTTATTTTGACGCGGGCGAGCAGAACGGCGGAAAGGAAAATCAAATCAAAGTCTTTGACCACGGAGTTCCGCTCAATTTTGACGAGAACTTGGCAAAAAAAATCCTCACTGAAGAAGCTGTCGAAATTCTCGTGGAGCTTGAAGACGGCAGCGAAAAAGGAACGGCCTGGGGCTGCGACCTGACTTACGACTACGTGAAAATCAACGGAGACTACCGAACGTAAAATCTTGCGCGAATCTGAAAAAACGGAAGACAGCAAAAAAAAGCGGAGAACAGAAAATCAAAACTGAAAGCAGGGCGTTCCGGCTTAGCTGGCTTCGCAAGCTAAGCCGTCGGCAGTTCCAGCCTTCGCTCACGCTCATTCTTCCGCTCCGCTTGGCTTCGCCTGCGCTCCGCTCCAGAACTTCGGGCTTCCATTGCCTAACGCAAAGCGCAGTCAAAGCAAGCGGCAGTCGCGCAGACCGGCGATTTTCACTCGGATTCGCTTTTTCAGTGGAAAATCTTAAAAATGCAAATTAAAAAAAATCATATTCATCCGTTGAATCCGTGCTGAATATCTAACTGGTTTGGGAGTTAATTTTTATGGAAGAAAATTTTGTGAAAAATCCGCGCCTCGACAATTCGTCCTGGAGCGATGTTCTTGTGCAGGCTTTGCCTTATTTCAGGCATTGGGTTGGAAAAACTGTTGTTGTAAAATATGGCGGAAACGCTATGCTCAACGAAAACTTGAAGTCTGCCGTAATGAAGGATTTGGTTTTGCTTAACACAATCGGCGTTAAAGTTGTGCTTGTCCACGGTGGCGGCCCTGAAATCAACCATATGCTTGAGCGAGTCGGAAAAGAGTCAAAATTCATAAACGGTCTGCGCTACACAGATTTTGAGACGATGGAAATTGTCCAAATGGTTCTTACAGGAAAGCTTAACAAGGACATCTGCAAGATTATCGAGCAGGAAGGCGGAAATGCTGTCGGACTTTCCGGCGTTGACTCGGGGCTTTTGCGCGCCAAGAAACTTGAAAAAGACGGCGTTGACTTGGGCTTCGTGGGCGAAGTTGAGGAAGTCCATCCTGAAATCATCGAGTCGCTTTTAAACGAGGGCTTTATTCCGGTTGTTTCAAGCGTTGCGATGGGCTTGCAGGGAGACTCGAACAGCTACAATATCAACGCAGACACTGCGGCGGCAAAAATCGCAATCGCGCTCAATGCGGAAAAATTTGTCCAGCTCACAAATGTCGCCGGCGTTCTGCGCGATGTCAACGAGCCAGGCTCGCTTATTCCGCGAATTCATATTGAAGACGTGCAGAAATTCATCGACGACGGAATTATCAGCGGCGGAATGATTCCAAAAATCGAGTGCTGCATGCTTGCGCGCCGCGGCGGAGTTCCTCGCACTCACATTATCGACGGCCGCGTTCCACATTCGCTTTTGATTGAAATGTTCAGCGACCGTGGAATCGGCACTATGATTTATTGATTTTATCTGAACTTTCACGCCGAAATTTTCAGCATCTGTCATTAAATGTTGAAAAAAATCGGCAGTTTTATTCGGGCGTTCCGGCTTCGCCGTCGGGCTATCCGCGGCTCCGCTGACGCTCCGGTGCTTCGCACTTGCTTGCGCAACCGCTCTTATCCCTAACGCGTGAAAGCTCGCAGGTAGAAAACTTGCATTGAATCTTGGAGGAAAAAATGGGTTCAAAAATTGTTGTGAATAATTACGGCTCGTTCGACGTAAAAATGGCTTACGGGCAAGGCTCAACTTGCTACGACGTTGACGGCAAAAAATATATCGATTTTCTCGCTGGAATCGCGGTGAATTCGCTCGGCCACAATTTCAAGCCGCTCGTTGACGCAATTTCAGCTCAGGCTGCGCGCCAAATCCACGTCTGCAATTATTTTTTAAGCGATGTGGGCGTTGAGTTTGCGGAAAAACTTTTAAAAGCGACCGGCTTCTCAAGCGTCTATTTTGGAAATTCCGGCGCGGAAGGAAACGAGGCTGCGTTCAAGCTCGCCCGCAAATACGGATATTTGAACGGCGGCGAAAAGCGGCGCACAATCTACACGCTTGAATCTTCTTTTCATGGAAGAACGCTCGCAACATTGACTGCGACCGGCCAGGAGAAATTTCATCCAGCTTGCTTTGCTCCTTACGCAGAGCATTTTAAGACGATAAAGCCGAACGACTGGAAAGCAATCAAGACCGCTTTTGACGACACAACCGCGGCTTTGATGATTGAGTGCGTTCAGGGCGAAGGCGGCGTAAACTTGATTGACGCGGACTGGGCAAAAGCCGCAGCAGAAGCCGCAAGAAAAGCCGGCGCAATTGTTATGGCGGACGAAGTCCAGACAGGATTCGGAAGAACCGGCACGATTTTGGCAAGCGACGAGCTTGGCTTTGAGCCGGATGTAGTGAGCTTTGCAAAAGGCGTTGCAGGCGGCGTTCCTATGGGCGGAATCCTGATTCGCGGAAAAGCCGAGGGCGTTTTCAAGGCAGGCGACCATCAGTCAACCTTCGCTGGAAATTCATTGGCTTGCGCGGCAGGTCTTGTTGTCCTGAATGAGCTTCAAAAACCGGGATTTCTTGAAAGCGTAAAACAAAAGGGCGAAAAAATCAGAAACGAGATAAAATCCTGGAAAAATCCGAATGTCGGCGATGTCCGCGGAAAGGGACTGATGATTGGAGCTGATATTATTGAAGAAAAAAGCGCGGTTGAGCTTGAAAAAAAACTTCTCACAAACGGACTTTTGACTTCCACAGCAGGAAAAAACACGCTCAGGCTTGTTCCGCCGCTGAATATTTCGCAGTCAGAAATCGACGAAGGTCTTGAGATTTTAAAGAAAACCCTCGAAACTTTTTAGTTTTTTATAAATTTGGAGCGCAATTTAAGCTCTAACCCGCCGCTCCACGGTTCCGCTTACGCTGCATTCCAAAAAAGAAATGCGGTTTTGACCGCCTCTCTTTTTTGGAACGCTATCGCGCCGTTCCGGCCGGGGCTGGGATTTTTTGACTGGTGGTTTATAATTCTCTGTTTTTTCTGTATAATCTAAATCAGTTTTAAAATTGGAGAAAATATGAACACTTGCAAAATAAAAATTCTTGCCGAAAAAGGCGTAAAACTTCCTTCTTATCAGACATCAGGTTCTGCTGGAGCAGACATCTGCGCTTTTATTCCTGACGGCTCAAAAATTGTAATAAAACCTATGCAGCGGTTTATGGTTCCAACTGGAATTAAAATGGCGATTCCAGAAGGTTTTGAAGTTCAAATCAGGCCTCGTTCAGGACTTGCCGCTAAAAACGGAATTACCTGTCTTAATACTCCAGGAACTATTGACAGCGATTATCGTGGCGAAGTAAAAGTAATTTTAATCAACCTTGGAAGCGAGGATTTTGTAATTTCTGACGGCGACAGAATTGCACAGATGATTGTTGCTCCTGTTACTCAGGGCGTTTTTGAAACCGCTGAGTTTTTGGACGAAACAGAACGCGGAAGCGGTGGCTTTGGTCACACCGGAAAGTAAATTCTTTAATGAAATTCGATAAAATCGAAGCCTTTATAACCCGAACCGTGGATTTTTTTCGGAAAGGCTGGATTCAGTTTAAAAGTAAAATTTCCTCAAAACTCAACGGCTCAAAAGCAAAAAAAAGCGTTCTGCATATTGAATCTCTTGGCTATTATTATTGGCGGATTGCTTCAAAAAGCAGGCTTAGCAGAAAAATCCGCTGGTTTTATAAAAATAAATTCAAGCCTTTTTGGGCGAAATTTAATCTTTTAAATTCGATTTTTCACCGCGCCGCAGTTTTTATGCGTTTTTTGCATTGCTATAAAACGGCAAATTTTCTTGACGAGGCAATGCAGGAAAAATCAGGCATAAACCGTCATGTTTTTTATCGCTATCTTTTAAAAGAGCTTTTTTTGTATTTTTTTGTCGCCTTTCTGTTCTTCTTTTTTATATTTTTTGTAAACCAGATTTTGCTCGTAATTCAAAAAATTCTTGAAAAAAAAGTGCCGCTTTGGGATGTTATGCGACTCATGGCTTACGCTCTTCCTTCAATTATTGCACAGTCTGCGCCTTTTGCAACTCTCGTTGGTTTTTTGATGTGCCTTGGAAGGCTTGTTTCTGAAAATGAAATTCTTATTTTCCGTGCTTCCGGTCAAAGCTACAGAACGATTTTAATGCCGGTAATTATTCTTGGAGCGGTAATTTCGCTTGGCTCATTTTTTGTAAACGACTATCTTTTACCGCTTGGAACAATCAAGTACAACCGGCTGTACCGTTCGATTTTGTCTTCAAATCCGTCTGTTGAGCTTGAACCTAATTCAATAAAAAAAACTGTCGACAAAACTCTTGTAATCGGAAACGTCGTAAATGATCAAGTAAGCGATTTGATTTTTTTTGATACAGGAGCAGACGGACAGCAGCGCATAATTGTTGCGGACGATTCAGTTGTAAAAAAGGCAAAAGATTCCGGAGTTCTTATGACGCTGGAAATGAACAATGCAACGGTTCTTCTTTTTGACAAAGAAAAACGTGGAAATTTTGATGTGCTTTCCTCGCAAAAGATGAATTTAAATGTTTTCGAATCATCAATTTCTGCAACTTCAAACAGGGTAAGTCCTCGCGAAATGACGTCTTACGACTTGCATAAAAAAATAAAGCAAATGGAAGAATCAGAAGAGTTTTCTAAAAAAAAGTTGAATTCCTACAAGCTTGAATACAATAAAAAATTTTCGTTGCCCTTTGGTTCGATTTTTTTTGCTTTTTTGGCGCTTCCGCTCGCGCTTCTTTTTGGCAAACACAACGGCCAGACAATCGGGCTTATAGTCGGAATCGTAATCTGCGTTTTGTACTGGACAATGATGATTTTGGGACAGATTTTTGGCAACCGTGGCGGTTTAAATGGTTTTGTAGTAATGTGGGCGCCAAATCTTGCAATAACGATTGCAGGCGGATTCTTCTATATAAAATTGATTGGCAAATAGAATTAAAACAGGAATTAAAAATGACACTTGTAAAATATATTTTAAAAAAATTTGTGCCTCTTTTTGTCGGTTCGCTTTGTTTTTTTGCCTTTGTTTTAGTTCTCGTAGATCTTTTTATGAATCTTTGGAATTTTATTTCAAATGGTGTTCCGGCAAAGACTGTTTTTCAGATAATGCTTTTGTATTTTCCTAAGTCTCTTTGGTATTCGGCGCCGCTTTCGATTCTTTTTGCAGTTTCTTATACTTTGTCGGATTTTTATGCGAATAATGAACTTGTTGCGGTTTTTGCCTCCGGAGTTCCGCTCATAAAATTTACAGCTCCGCTTTTGGTTTTTGCATTTATCTTAAGTTTTGGACTTTTTTATTTTGAGGATAAAGTTGTTGTTCCAACGTTTGCAAAAAAGGTTGAACTTCAGGAAATTGTCTTAAACCGCGAAAAAAGCCTTAATAATGACAAAATCGTCGTCATGTCCGATCAGGGAAATGTCGTTTATAAGGCGGATTTTTATGACAACTCGGCAATGCGCCTTTATGCGCTTTATATTGTAATCAGAAACGAAGATAAATCTTTAAACTGCGTTGTCCGCGCCGATTCTGCACTTTGGATGGACGATCATTGGAAACTCAACGGTTCTACAAAATACACATTTTCTGACGGAAATTTGGTTTCTTCGGAGGTTGATTCCGCTACTCTTGCGCTGCTAACTGAAATTCCTGAAACTTTTAGAAACAACACGACTTCTGTCGAAACCGTAGATACCCGCGAGTCAAAAGAATACATTGCCCACTTAAAAAGAGTGGGGCTTCCTTATAACGAGCCTTTGAGCGTCTATTACAAAAAATATGCTTTTCCATTCATTCTTTTTATTGTAGTATTTTTGTCGATTGGTTTGAGCGGAAAAACAAGAAAAAATGTAATGCTAATAAGCCTTGCCAGCTGCATTTCTGCGGCGGTAATCTACTACGTTTTTCAGATGGTTACAATGCTTATGGCAAAATTTGGAGTTCTTTCTCCGTTCCTTGGAGCCTGGCTGCCGGTTTTTCTGTTTGTCGTTGTAAGTCTGGTTCTTCTAAAATATGCGAGAACGTAGAAAAATGATTTCTTAAGGATAAAATGATGATGGATATTTTTGACATTAAACACGAGTCTTCTGACGGAAAGGCACGTACCGGAACATTGCACCTGCCGCACGGCGACGTTCAGACTCCGGTTTTTATGCCTGTTGGAACAAACGCGACTGTAAAGGCTCTTACAAAAGATGATTTGGACGAAATCGGCTTTGAAATTATTCTCGCAAATACTTATCATCTTTATTTAAGGCCTGGAAGCGATGTGATCGAGGAAGCTGGCGGTCTGCATGGATTTTCCGGCTGGAAAAAAAATTTTCTTACAGATTCTGGTGGTTTTCAGGTATGGAGCCTTTCAAAACTGCGCAAAATAACGGAAGAAGGAGCAATGTTTGCTTCAAATATTGACGGAAGCCGGCATCTTTTTACTCCAGAAAAAATTGTGGACGTTCAGGCTCAGTTCAATTCGGATATTCAGATGCAGCTTGACGTTTGTTCTGGCTGGGGAATTGATAAAAAAGAAGCCCTTCATTCGCTCGAAATAACAGAAAACTGGTTAAAGCGCGCAAAATCTGAATGGTTAAAAAAACAGGACGAAGGTTATAAAGGAATTCTTCTGCCAATCGTTCAGGGAAACTTTTTTGAAGATTTAAGAATCCGTTCTGCAGAATTTGTAACTTCGATGGAAATGCCGGCAATTGCAATCGGCGGTTTGAGTGTAGGCGAGCCTGCGGAAGTTTTTGCTTCTATGCTGGATTTTACGGTCAGTCATCTTCCAAAGGAAAAAGCAAAATACGTTATGGGAATTGGAACTCCGGACTACATTTTGGATGCCGTTCACAGCGGAATTGATATGTTTGACTGCGTTTTGCCTACGAGAAATGCGCGCAACGGTTCGTATTTTACTCATGACGGAAAACTTTCAATTAAACAGGAGCGTTTTATTCACGATTTTGGACCTGTTGACAGCGAATGCAATTGTAAAGTCTGCCGCAATTATTCAAGAAGTTATCTTCGTCATCTTTTTAAGGAACAGGAAATTTTGAGCAGCATGCTGGCAAGTTACCACAACTTGTATTTTTTGCATAATATGATGAAAGAAATTCGCCTTGCGATTGAAGAAAACCGCTTTGAAAAATATAGAACGGACTTTTTAAAACGGTATCACGCTGGAAATATAAAATAAATTTTGCGGAAGTTTTTATGAAAAAAAATATTTTGGTTTTGACGGCATTTTGTTTTCTAAAATTGCAGTTTTTCGGACAAACCGCGGAAGTTGTTTCTGCTTCTGAAAAAACAGTTCAGTCGCAGAATCCGCCGGAAGCTGAAACGTCGGCAAATTCGGAAACTCAGACAGAAACCGAAAATTCTCCACAAACCGAAAATAAAGAAAATATCGAAGTTGTAGCAGAAGCCGAAAATCAAGAAAACGATAATCCTTCCGAAGAAAATTCTGACGTTGATGATGAAGCGGAAGAGGTTTCCGTAAAAATTCCAAAAAAACGGCCTCAAAAGCAGAATGCGGAAAAAATTGCGGAACTTGACGAGGAATTTCCGGACACAAGAAAAGAAAACGCCGACACTTTAAAATTTGGAATGGAAGATGATATTATCGAGCTCCTGAATGATTTTGTTAAAAATGAAGATGTCCGCTTTGTCGATGAAGTTTACGATTTATTTTACGTTACAAAAAATATTGCTGTCCGCGAAAAAATTCTCGAGTATTTTACAAAGCTCAAAGACCCTTGCCTTGAAAATTTTGCGCTCGAAATTCTTGACGATCCTTATGAGCAAAAAAAATCGACTGTAGATGCGGTTTTTAAGTATATTCAGTCGGTAAAAACAAAAGAAGCTCTTCCGGCTGTTCTTAAACTCGTAGAAAGCGAAGATGAAAACTATTTTACGGACGCGCTTACGACTCTTGGCGAAATCGGCGGTTCAAAAGAGGCTGTTTTTTTGTCAGAATATTTGGAACGCGAAGATTTATCGCTTGCTCAGCGGCAGCAGCTTGTAAAAGTTCTTGGAAAAATCAAGGCCGTAGAAACTTACGATAAGCTTGTAGAAATGGCTCAGGACGAAGACGAAAATACTTTTATAAGAATGTATTCGGCAGAAGCGATCGGTTCAATGGAAAAAAAAGAGGCTGTCAAAATTCTTGTAAAGCTTTACGAAGATACAGACCCAAAACTTCGCTGTTCAGTTGTAAAGGGACTTTCCAATTTTAAGGAAAATGACGAGGCGAAAAAAACTGTTATTGAAGCAATACGCGACTCTCATGTTACGGTTCGGATCGAGGCTATCGAAGCCTGCAAAAAAAATGATTATAAAGAAGCCGTTCCTTATCTTGTCTATCGGCTTGAAAAAGACAAAGAAGATTCTGTCAAAAAAAAGTGCTATCCTGCAATTGCCAGCCTAAACACAAAAGAAGGGAATGACTATCTTGTCAAGCTCATTACGGACAAAAAAGTTGCAGATACTCCAAAAAGCCGTGTTGCCGCTGCTCTTCTTGAATACAACAATGCCGGCACTGACGAGATTATTGCTCTTGCCCGCGAAACTCTAAAAGACAACAGAAGAAAACCTCTCCGATACGCGCTCGGAAAAGAATTTGCAAAATATAAGCGGAACGAATTTTCTTCTATCTGCAAGGATTATCTTGATTCAACGGACACTGCCACTCAGGGAACCGGGCTTGATATTTATTCAAAAGGCCGTTATCCAGCCGTTTTGCCCGTTGTAAGGCAGATTATTCTCGAATCCGCAAAAAATCCGCTCAAGAAAAACGCAAATGCCGAAAAAGCAAAGAAAATCTTGGGTTCTTCGGACAGCACTGTCAAAGAAGCTGAAAAAATTGCCGAAGAGCAGAAAGAAAAACTTGAAAAAAAGAGCAATCCAAACGCAAATGCCAAATAAGAGCAATAAGTTTTGCTAAAAAGCGTTACTCGTACAGACTGTTCAACATTCTGTAAAGCATGTTCACTTTTTCTTTTTGAACTGCACTTAAAATTTGTCCCGCATCGTCAACAAGATTTTCCAATGCTGCAAGACTTTCATTTAGCGCAGTGACAAATCCTCGGCTTACTTTAAACCAGTATGTTCCACGGCTGTCGCTAAAGAGAGTTATAAAACCGAATTCTTTTGTCCGCGATTTTGCCATTGTAAGGTTCAGAACGTATTTTAAATTTTGAATCAAAAGCTCGCCGTCTTTTTCGTCATTTAAAGTGATGTTGAAATTTTTCGGCCAGGATTTTGCATCTACAGGAGTTAAATTCAAATTTTTGACAAGTTTTGCAATCAGTTCAAATTTTTCGCCTGTAAGCGCAAAGCCGCCTTTTAGAACGAGTTTTCCGCGAAGATTTGCAAGCGCCGCAAGTTTATTTTTGTCATTTTCTGAAAGAAGAGCTTCTTTGAATTTTTCGTAAGGAAGAACTGCCTGTTTTTTGCCTTTGACTTTTTCAAGTGCGAAAAGTTCTCCTCCGATTCCAATTGAATTTTCATCGCGCTTTTTCTTTTCGTTTTTGTCCAGTTTTCCGCCAAAATAACTGTCATCGCGTCCAGGTTTTCCTTTTTGCTCTCTGAATGTTGAACCTGTGTATTCAAGGTTTCCGGTGAGCGATTTTCCTTTTGCTCCACGGACTGACATCAGTTTTTTTTCGAGAGACGGATCGATTTTCGCAAGAAGCGCTTTTGTAAGAGGACTTACGCTCATTGCAAACATCCGGCTTGTTCTTACAATTTCTCCGGCAACAATAAAAAGTGGGGAAGTGCGGAACATTCCGGAACCAGGATGGATTGAAATGTGGTCGGTCGTCAATGAACGGTAGTTTTCTTTTCCATCGCGCACGCAAACAAACTGAATCATTCCTGCCGAAATACAGCAAAGGTAGTTATCCATCGAGCCTCCGCCAGTTACAGGAATTCCAAGAGCGCTGATTTCTTCTTCGAGCTGGGTTCTAATGCTTGAAATTTCTTTCATCACTTTTTCGTCGAGGTAGTTGTTCTGGCAAAAGCGGGTTTTGTTTTCCATTGACTGGTAGCGTCTAAAAAGTTTTACGTAAGAAACAAAGTCTCCCTGAATGTCGCGGAAAGCGTGATGCGCTGCCCGTGCGTCCATTTCTTCTCCAGGAGGAAGAACAAAAGGCGACTGGGTGCTTAAGAATGCAGCTGCAATTACGCTTTCATCAAGCACGTCAGGATAATTCATTATACTTTCCACTAAAATTCTGCTTACACGCGGTTCCAGTGGAAATTCAACCATGAGTTTTCCGATTGAAGAAAGAGTCCTGTCTGGATTGAGTGCTTTGAGCATGTTGAGTGTTTCGAGCGCGCCGAGAATATTTTCTTTTTCTGGCTTTGAAATAAAGTCAAAATTTTCAAAATCCGTAATTCCAAGCTCGCTCATTCTCAAAAGAACTTCGCTCAAGTCGGTGCGGAAAATTTCTTCTGTCGTGTATTCGCTCCTGCTTTCAAAATCTGTGCGCTTGTAAAGCCGGTAGCATGTTCCGGAACAGGTTCGTCCTGCGCGTCCGCGTCTTTGGTTGCAGCTTGCCTTGCTTACCGGAGTTTCGATTAGAGATGATGTATAGGTTTTCGGGTTATAAAAATTCAATTTTGCCAAGCCCGAGTCTATAACCGTTGTTATTCCATTTATCGTTACAGAAGTTTCGGCGATATTTGTTGAAATTACAACTTTCTTTTTTCCGAATGGGGCGGAGTCAAAAACTTTTTCCTGCTCTTCTTTAGGAAGCCTTCCGTAAAGCGGCACAATGTGGATTTTTGAGCGGAAACTTGAGTTGTAAAGTTTTTGCACGCAGTCTTTTATGATTTTTTCGCCGGGAAGAAAAATCAAAATGTCGCCAGGCTCATGGTTGTCCAGAACGCGTCCGATTGTCGATTCAATTTTGCTTAAAATTGCCTGAGCGCCTGATTCTGTGGAAGTTGTCGGTTTTATTGCCGGCGGATCGTAAACCATCGTAACCGGAAAAACCTGGGTTTCAATTGTCACAATCGGACAGCCGTTAAAATATTTTGAAAAAGCCTGCGCATTCATTGTTGCCGAAGAAATAATAACCTTAAAATCCGGTCTGACAGCAAGAATTCGCTTTAAAAGTCCAAGACAAAAGTCAATGTTCAGCGAACGTTCGTGGGCTTCGTCAATCATGATTACCGAATATTTGCTCATCCACGGATCAAGTTTCATTTCCTGCAGCAAAATTCCATCTGTCATTATCTTGATTTTTGTTGAAGAATCAGTTTTATCTTCAAACCGCATTTTGTAGCCGACAAGTCCCGGATAAGTCGTGTTTAACTGTTTTGCAATGAATTCGCTTACCGAAAGGGCGGCAATTCTTCGTGGCTGTGTTACAGCAATTACTCCGTTTTGAGAATAGCCTGCTTCGTGAAGAATTACAGGAATTTGAGTTGTTTTTCCTGAGCCAGTTGTGGACTGAACTACAATTACCTGATTTTTTGCAAGCTGGTCTAAAATAAGCTGTTTTTGTTCGTAAACAGGCAGCTTTTTATAATTTATTGCCATAATGAATTTCCTTTTGTGTTTTCGTAAATTTTTTTTCTTGATTCAATATATTTTGCCCAGTAAAAAAGTCCTGAGCGCTTCAGACAGTGAATAAAATCGTCATCAGCAAGACGAAGCACAATCTGTCCGTCCGGCTGAATGTAAGACGTTATAAAGTGCGGTTCGATCTGCTTTATGCTGACTTGCGAAGAAGTTTTTTCAAAAGTCATTTTTATAAAAAGTCCGTCGCCTGTGTCATCGCGCGCATTTGCGGTTTTTGTAAGCGAAGGCGAAGACCTCTGTCCAGAAATTGTGTTTCCGTTTGCGTACATTATAAATGCTTTTCTTGTTTTTGTTGAAGGCGAATCGCTTTGCGCGTTTTTTTCTGTTTTGCCGTCAGAAATTGTTACTGTTTCAAAAGTTTTGTAAACGTGAGGATGATTTGCCCAAATTACATCAACTTTGCATTCTTCAATCAGCTGGCGGAAAAATTTTTTATGGCTTTCTGTTACGTTTTTTTTGTATTCCTCTTCGTCAGTGTGGACGCTCAAAACAAAAATGTCGTGTTCGTTTTGGGACTGGATTTCCTTTAGTTCTTCAATGAGCTGGGAATGTTTTTTTGGAGGAAAATAGTCAATCCACGAAGCATAATCTGGCCGGTTTAAAATTTCTGTAACGGCCGCAAAAAGAATTTTCCAGCCGTTTTTTTCTATAATTTGGAATGTGAGCTTTTGTGAGGGATTTGATTTTATTCCGCAGGCAAAAACATCAGTCTTTTTTTCAAAATAGTTTCGGGTTGCATTTATTCCGTCAAGATACCAGTCGTTTGTGTGATTGTTTGCAAGCGAAAAAACATTGAATCCAGAATCAATTGCCGCCTGGACGTATTCCGGATGCATGTTGAACTGCGGATAAGTGCTCCATTCGTGCTTGCTGTTTACCGGAGCTTCTATGTTTGCAAAGGCTAGATCGCAGCTTTTTACGAGAGGCTTTACATCCTGCCAAATTCTTTCAAACTTCTGCGCCTTAAAATTGATTTCGTGCGCCATAATGTCGCCTGCAAAGAGCATTGTAATTGAAGAATTCTGAGGTTCTTCTATTTTTGGAAAATCCGGTTTGTTTTGGCTTATGCTTGAAGTTGAGTTGCATGAAAAAAAAGAAAAACTAAAAACGAGAAAAAAAACTGAAACGCAGGAGCGCAGAAAATTCATAATTCAATTATAGTTAAAAATCGACAATAAAACAACTTTGGCATAGATTTGCGCTTATTGTTTACACATTTTTTCTGTTTCCTGTTTCCTTGAAAAAAATCTTTTATATTTGTAAAATGATGGAATGTTTGATGTAAAAGACACAGACTTTTTCGATCTTGAAGAAGAAGATTTTGATACAATTCTTGCTTCCGATATTACTTTTAGCGGAAAAATAAAATTCACAAAGCCTTTTATGATTCGTGGCAATGTAAACGGTTCAATCGAGGCGACAAGCGATCTAGTGATTGATTCGAATGCAGTTGTAAATGCGGGAATTTCGGCAAGCCGTGTGCTTGTTCGCGGAAAGGTTGAAGGCAATATCAACGGTCAGGATTTGATTTTTGTTTCTTCGACAGGCTCTGTAAACGGGGATATTTCTGCAAAGCAGGTTGTTCTTGAACCTGGTTCTCATTTTTCCGGCAAATGCACAATGCAAGGATAAAATAATGAAAAAATCATTTTTAGTTTTAATAATCATTTCTCTTTTTTCGATTCAGTCGTTTGCGCAGCAGAGGGCAGATGCTCTTGTTCTTTACCGCAACGGGAAATATGCAGAAGCAATAAAAATTTGCGAACAGGAAATCGCGGAAGATCCGCAGAATATTGATTCATATTGCGTTCTTTGCTGGAGCCTTGTCCGCAACAGACAGTATGCAGAGGCAGAGCAGCGTTCTGCAGAAGCCCGGAAAATCAATTCAACTGATGTGCGCTTGATTGAAATTCAGGCGGAGGCAAAATTCTATCTTGGAAAAAATACTGCCGCGCTCGAACTTTTTCAGTATTATCTGGCAAATGTTCCTGCAAACGGAAGCCGCATTGGCAATGCCTATTATTACATGGGCGAAATTTATATCCGTCAGGCAAAATATCAGCATGCAGATATTTCTTTTTCAACGGCTGTTCATACAGAACCTTTAGTTGATTATTGGTGGACTAGATGCGGTTATGCGCGCGAAATGACCGGAAACTACAACGGTGCGCTCGAAGCATACAGCAAAGCGATCGAGCTCAACGGTTCTAATTCCGATGCAATCCGCGGCCGTGAACGGGTTGTTGCAAAACTCCGCTAAAAATGTCAGAAATAATTCACTTTGAAACGCTCGGCTGCAAGCTCAATCAAGTCGAAAGCGAAGGTGCGGCTAGCGCATTTAAATATGCGGGTTTTGAAATTTCAATGTCGCCTTTTTCTGCCGCGACTGCCGAAAATTTGTCCGTAAAACTCTGCGTTGTAAATACTTGCACTGTTACGGCAAAGGCCGAGCAAAAAGCGCGGAGAATAATCCGCCTTCTTCTTTCAAAATGCCCGAAAAGTGCAGTTCTTGTTACTGGCTGCTATGCGCAGAACAGCCGCGACGAAATTCTTGCAATCGGAAAAAAAATCTGTGTCTTGGGCGGGCAGTATAAAGGACATCTTGCCGACGTTCCAGAAGTTTTAAAGCAAAATCCAGAGCTTTATGGTGAAGAGCTTGCCGCTTTTATTCAAAAAAGTTTTGAAGCGATTTATAAAACAGCCGGAAATAATCAAATTCAAGAACCGTTCCGCCTTGTTCCTGACGGCTTTGCGCATCATTCACGAGCTTCCTTAAAAATTCAGGACGGATGCAACTGCGCCTGCACTTATTGCGCAATCCGCCTTGCCCGCGGAAAATCCGTGAGTTTAGACGCCGAAGAAGCAATCAGACGCGTTCAAAAGCTTGAAGAAAAAGGTCAGAACGAAGTTGTTATTACAACTGTAAACATTTCTCAGTATCGCGGACATTACAAAGACGGTTTTGTAAATTTCGCAGGTCTTTTGAGGCTTTTTTTGCAGAATACAAAGTCAATCCGCTTTAGAATTTCCAGCCTTTACCCGGAAATCGTCGATGAAGAGCTTGCGCAAATAATCAGCGACAGAAGAGTTTGCCCCCATTTTCATCTTTCTGTGCAGAGCGGAAGCGATTCTGTTTTGGCAAAAATGAAGCGTCCTTACAAAATCGAAGCCGTTTACAAAGCCTGCAGCCTCTTAAAAAAAGCGAAAAAAAATCCGTTCCTTGCTTGCGATATTATTGCAGGTTTTCCTGGCGAAACCGATGAAGATTTTGAGCTCACTCTAAAGATGCTCGGTGATTGCGGCTTTTCTTTTGTCCACGCTTTTCCATTTAGCGCCCGCCCAAACACAGAGGCGTTTTCTATGCGCCCTATGGTTCCTAATTCAGTCGCAGGAAAAAGAATTGAGGCTCTGGAAGCTTTTAACAAAAAATCAAAATCAGAGTATATAGCTTCTTTTGAAGGGCAGGTGCTTGAGGCTGTTTGCGAAACTGTCCACAGACCGAAAATTTTTGCAGATAGAATCGTAGTCCACGCGGTAACTGGCAATTTTCTTCACTGTAAACTTGTGTTCGGAACGAACGAAAAACTTCCTGAGCCAGGCTCTCTAATAAAAGTAAAGATTTTGCGTCCGCTCTCAAAATCAGAAATTTCCGGAGAAAGCGACACTCTTGCAGTTTTGGAAGAAAATTCCTAGTTTTGAAAAATTGTCAGAAAACGATATAAAATTTGACCGCTTCTTATTTGTTTTATTCAATTTTTTGAATTTTTGTAAGCTTTTATTCAGTTTTTTTGAGAGTTTTAGGTTCTTGATTTTTATTTTCCTCGGACTCTTCTTCTGCGGGACTTCTTTCATTATTTTCTTCAGCAGTTTTTTCAACTTTTTTTTGCTCTTTATCGCCGTCAACGGCAGCCGGGACTTCAATCGTGTAGTCCGTGTTGTCCAGCTGCAGTTTTATGAGGCTTGCAGCCATTTTTTTCTGGAGCTCTTCGCAAATATAGGTCCGCACGTAGTTTCTGAAATTTCCAGGAGTATCGGGAGTAAAAATAAGGGCGGCTAAAATTCCAGAAGAAACAGCTTTTATTGTATGAACTTTTGCATTCACTTTAAGCTGCTTGTTTCCGAGAACAAGGGTAAGTCCTTGAATTACAGAATTTATTTTTATAAATCCGGCATATTTCATAGGAACAATCAGCCCAACGCCGATAGACGAAATGTCGATAAAATTCATTTTGAACATCATATTTCCGCTTATAAAATAAGCTTCGGCGGATTTATTGTCGGCGCATATTAAACGCACAAATTTTCTCATGCCTTTTGCTTTTAAAAGTTCAAGTTTCTGCAAAAGCAGCCCCATAATTTCGCCAAAATTTTTATCGATGGTAAAAGCTCCAGCCGAAAGTTTTAATGCGTTTCCATATAGAAATTTTCCGGTTCCTTTTGTAGAAAAAACACCAAAATCGCATTTTTCAAATTTTGGATTGTGTTCAAAACTCGAAATAAAATTGAACCAAACCTGAGAAGAAAAGTGAGTATCGACATTAAAATAAACAATTGACTGAGGATTTAATTCTAAAAGATTTTTTAACTGGCGCGGCTCATCGATCTTGTAAATTTCATATTCTTGTTCCATCAACCGCAAAATAATATTTGTGTTAAGGGTGAATGTTGCGCAGATAAAAAAAATCTTGCGCCCGAAAATTTCACTGTTTTCACTATTTATTTCAGCCATTTCAAAAACCTTATGTTTATTATTGCAGAGATTTTCAATTATTTAAAGGCTGTTTTATTTTATTAAAATTTTTAGGACGGCATTTTATTTGCCGCGACCGGCTGCTCTGGGTTCGGTAGCCCTCATTGCCGTTTAAGAGAGGATTGATTTTTATCAATCCTCTCTTAAACACCAACTAAAGCCCGGCGCATCCGGCGTAAACGCACCGGATAAGCTAAAAAAAACTTACGCGCCTTTTTGTTGGATATTATTTTTTTTCGACTGTTTTTTTAGAAACAAAAATTATTCCTGCAACAGGAGTCTTTGTGTCAGTAGCCGCAGTTTTTACGATAACCCAGTCGTCTTTCTGTAAATCTGCAGCCGTTGAGCAAGGCGGAGGAGGAAGTTCTGGCTTTTCATCAGGATTTTCAGCCTGCTGATTCAAAGCTCTTTCTGGCGGAATGCAGATTTTTGTAAACGGAGTCAATGCAAATGTCTCGTCCTTTCCGTCAGTGTTTGTAATTGTAATAAGGCTTGCGTCAGAGCTTATTTTTTTTATAGTTCCAATAAAAGAAACGCTGTCGTCATCAAACAGGTTAAAGTGCGGTCTTGGCGGAACATCGTTTCTTCTGTGCTTGAAAGAGTGTTCTCTTGGCTGATCGTTTTTTTCTTCTGCCCTTGGACTTTTTGCAAAAATACTTGTTCCTGCAAAGACAGAAAGAAAAACAGCTGTCAAAATAATTTTAATGGATTTTTTCATAAAACCACCTCTAAAAAATAAAATCAAAAAGTTGCCGATGCAGCTTTGTTTATGATTAAACTTTATAACTAAAAACAAATGCAATCTTTAAAATCTGCTTAATTTCGGGTAAGAGTTTTCTAAGAAAGCAAAATTTAGTTTTTGAAAAATTAAAAAAAAACAGTTTTTAGATATTGACACTTTTTTTCATAAATCATATAGTAATTAGGCATTCAGCAATTGAGTGAATGGGCTACTAGCTCAGGTGGTAGAGCACCGCCCTTTTAAGGCGGCTGTCGATGGTTCGAGTCCATCGTAGCTCACAAAAACGGTCATCAGTTTGATGGCCGTTTTTTTTTATTTTTTTTGTTTGTCGGAAATAAAAAATGAAAAGCAATCAGATTGACATGACGACGGGAGCAATTTTTCCCAAGTTAATGAAATTTTCGATTCCGCTTATGCTAAGTTCAATTTTGCAGCTTTTTTTTAATGCGGCGGATGTTGTTGTTGTAGGCAGGTTTGCTGGAGATAATTCTCTTGCTGCCGTCGGCTCAACAAGTTCTCTTGTAAATTTTCTTGTAAACACGGTTTTAGGAATTTCTATCGGGTGCAATGTTGTTGCTGCAAATTTTACCGGTTGCGGAGATTCAAAAAAAGTAAGTTTGACAGTTCATACTTCGTTTGTCCTGAGCCTTTTATGCGGAGCTTTTATAAGCGTTGTCGGAGTTTTGTTTAGCCGGCAGATTTTGATTGTTATGGACGCTCCTGAGGAAGTTCTTCCTCTTTCTGCGCTTTACCTGCGAATTTATTTTTGCGGAATTTTTCCGAGCGTTGTTTATAATTTTGGTTCTGCTCTTTTACGGGCAAAAGGCGACACAAAACGGCCGCTCTATATTCTTTTTGTAAGCGGAATTTTAAACGTTGTTTTAAATCTTGTCTTTGTAATAAAATTTAATCTCGATGTTGCCGGGGTGGCGTGGGCGACTGTAATAAGCCAGGCTCTTTCCGCCGTATGCGTCCTTTTTATTCTTCTTACAGAGAAAGATGATTTTAAGCTGGACTTAAAAAAACTTTGCCTTAACAGCGATATTCTTGCGAAAATTTTAAAAATCGGAGTACCAGCAGGTTTTCAGAGCAGTCTTTTTAGTTTTAGCAATATGGTGATTCAATCTACCGTAAACAGTTTTGGAGCGGTTGCTGTTGCCGGAAGCAGCGCAAGTCAAAGCATTGAAGGTTTTGTTTATATTTCAATGAACAGCATTGCCCAGGGAAGCCTTACTTTTGTAAGTCAAAATGTTGGCGCAAAGAAAATTGACCGCGTAAAGAGAGTCGTTTTGACAAGCCTTTTTTCTGTCTGCATTGTCGGCGCTGTTATTGGCGGAATTTGTATTCTTTTTGGCAGGCAGCTTTTCTCGGTTTTTACGTCAAATCCTCTTGTAATAGACAAGGCCGCGGAACGTTTTCTTGTGATTTGTTCAACTTATTTTACCTGCGGCATAATGGACGTTATGGCAAATAGTCTTCGCGGAATGGGACGGAGCCTTATGCCTGCTGTTATGACTTTGATTTTTGTCTGTGGAAGCCGCCTTGTCTATCTTTTTACGGTTTTTAAGCTTCCTGGATTGTATTCTTTTGGCAATATATTTTTAAGTTATCCGATAAGCTGGATTATTACGTTTTTAATGCTGCTTTTTTCGTTTATTTTTGTAATTTCTAAGGAAAACAATAAAACGCGTTAAGGACTGTAGCCCCGGCGCAGCCGTTGTCCGTTGCAGGCGACGGACAATGCAAGGGCGAAAGGCCTGACGGTTGTAAATACAACCGGAACGCCCATAAAATCATTAAGCTCAAAAAACTTTTGCTTTTGTCGTTGAATTTCAATTTTAAAAAAACTATAATCAATAACAAAACAATGTAGTGGTTTGCAGTTGAAAAAATGCTGCAATTCCTGCATAAAACAGAGAAACAGTCTCTTCCTAAAAAGAGACGGAATCAAAACAGATTTTTATTTTTAGGAGAATATTATGGTCTACACAGCAGAAGTAGAGCATATGTGTCCTTTGGCTAAAGGCGCATATCACGGGCCGGCTCCAATTCCTGAGGAAGGAAAATGGGTTCAGGCAAAAGAAGTGAAGGATATTTCAGGCTATACACATGGTATTGGCTGGTGTGCACCACAGCAGGGTGCTTGTAAATTATCCTTAAACGTTAAGGAAGGTATTATTCAGGAAGCTTTAGTTGAGACAATCGGATGTTCCGGTATGACTCATTCAGCAGCTATGGCAGCAGAAATCCTTCCGGGCTTAACAGTTATGGAAGCATTAAATACAGACCTTGTATGTGATGCTATCAACACAGCTATGAGAGAATTATTCTTA
>NZ_DLLH01000061.1:0-15218 GCF_002476655.1 Treponema sp. UBA7567 | reverse complement strand
AGACTTGCTTTGTTTGGCGAAAGAATGAAGTTTTTTAACGGCTGGTTTAATGATTTTTATGAGAATTATGATATGTCTGGCGAAAGACCGGATTTAATTCTCTTTGATTTGGGCATAAGTGTTTATCATTACGAAAAAAGCGGNNCATGATGAACCTTTGGATATGAGGCTTAATGCTTCTGAAGGGGAAAGTGCAGGTGACATTGTAAATTCCTGGAAAGAAGATGAACTGGCAAATATGATTTATTTATACAGCGACGAAAAAATGAGCCGAAAAATTGCAAAGGCGATTGTTGAAGCGAGAATGGGTGGAAAAATCACTTCTTCAAAAGCTCTTGCGGAAATTATTTGGAATGCGGTTCCTGCAAACTATCGTTACGGTCAGATTCATCCAGCTACAAGAACTTTTCAGGCTTTGCGAATTGCTGTAAACAGTGAATTGCGTCGTCTGCCAAAAGCTTTGCACAGTGCGTTCAATGTTTTGAAAGACGGTGGAAAAATGGGCGTGATTACTTTTCATTCTCTGGAAGACCGCATTGTAAAAAATTATTTTAGAAATTTAGGAAAACAGTGTGTTTGTCCTCCGGAACAGGCTGCCTGCACTTGCGGTGGTACTGCCTGCGCTGAAATTTTGACCAGAAAGCCTGTTGAGCCGACTGCCCAGGAAGTAAAGATGAATTCCCCAAGCAGAAGCGCAAAACTTCGTGTTGTGCGGAAAATCCATGATGCGAGCGCCCGGCATTTTATGGCAATCGAAGAGGAGGCTATGTGATGAAAAGAAAATTTTTTAAATCATATTTTTTTGCCTGCCTTGCAACTTTTTTGATTCCTGTTTTGCTGGTTTTTCAGGCGTTTCAGTCTTATCGCTATAAAAAACTGAGCGCAGAGATAAAAACACTGGAAAAAAAACAGGTTGAGCTTGTTGAACAGAACAGAAAATTGATTTCTGATATAAGCGTGCTTTCGAGTTCTGAAAGAATTGAAAAAATTGCCGAAGAAGAGCTTGGAATGCGGAAAGCCAACACCGAAGATATTGTTCGTGTTGAGATTAAAGGGGAAAATTAAAATTTAGGGTAACATAAAATGAAGAATCTTGCTGCTGAAAATACAAATACATCTCTTTTGACGTTGAATGAGCTTCTTGAAGTTGTTCGAGGAAGCGTTGTCGGCAATTTTGATTCTTCTCTTTTTTCTTTTAAATCCGTTGTGACTGACAGCCGCAATGTTGTTCCTTATTCACTTTTCGTGCCTCTAATTGGAGAGTTTCAGGACGGACACAAATATATTCCTCAAGCTTTGGAAAAAGGCGCATCGGTTGTTTTTGTTGCACGCTGTGCTTTTGAAAAATCTTCTGAAGAATTAAAAAAACTGGCAGAAAATAACCCGAAAACTGCATTCATTCTTGTTGAAAATACCCTTTATGCGCTTCAAAAAACTGCCGAACGCTATGTTGAGAAATTCCCGGACTTGATTCGCGTGTCTGTAACAGGTTCCAGCGGAAAAACTACAACTAAAGAGATTATAGCATCTGTTTTGAGCGAAAAATACGATGTTGTCTGCAATAAAGGAAATTTGAATAGCGAAACTGGCCTTCCTTTGAGTTGTTTTGAAATTCGGAGCGAAAATCAGGTTGCGCTTCTCGAAATGGGAATGAACCGTGAGGGCGAAATCGGTGAGCTTGCCGAAATTTTTAAGCCTCAATTTTGTGCAATTACGAATATTGGAACGGCTCATATTGGAAAACTTGGAAGCCGCCAGAAAATTGCGGAAGAAAAAAAGAAGATTTTTAATTTCTTAAAGGAAGATGGAATCGCCGTAATTCCCGAAAGCGATGATTTTTCTGATTTTTTAGCAGAAGGTGTAAAAGGAAAAATTGTTTTTTATGGAAAAAATGTAAAAAACAATGGAATTGAATTTTTGAGCGATGATGGAATTGACGGAACGAGTTTTAAGCTGGACGGCGAAACTGTTCATCTTGCAATTCCTGGAAGCTACAATTATTTAAATGCGCTTGCCGCAGTTGAAATTGGCCGCGCTCTTGGACTTTCCAGCCGGCAGATTAAAAATGGAATTGAAAAAGTAAAGCCTTTAAATGGCAGAAGCCGTATTTTAAAGGGAAAATATAAAATTCTTGAAGACTGTTACAACGCAAATCCAGATTCTATGGAAAAAGCTTTGGAATTTGCTGGCAGCATAAAATTTAGTGGAAAAAAGATTTTTGTTCTCGGGTCTATGCTTGAACTTGGGCAGGAGTCGTGCGAAGCTCACAAAAAAGCCGGTCTTGAAGCTGTAAGAGGCGGAGCGGATATGATCGTTTTTGTGGGAAAAGACATGCTCAGCGGGTTTGAATGTGCAAAAAGTTGCGGACAGAGGGCAGAAAATCTTCGCCTTGAATATTTTGAACACAGCGATGAAGATTCAATCAGGAAAATTGCTGAAATAATAAAAAATTTTGCAGTTGAAGGCGATTTTATTCTTCTGAAGGCAAGTCATGGAATTGCATTGGAACGTCTTGTTCCGCTTTTAAACGGTGGTGGGACTGAAAATGCATAATTTTAATTTTTTTGCCGAAAAACCAAGTTCAACTTATAGAAAAAGCGACTTTCATTTTTTAATTCTCGTTGTTTTATTGTGGGGAATTGGAATTGTAACGCTTTATTTTTGTTCTATGACTTACGGCATGCGTTTTCATCAAAATCCGTTTCATTCTACTCAAAGGCAACTTATAAGTTCGTTTATCGGGCTTCTTTTTATGATTTTTTTTGGAGTGATTGATATAAAAAAACTCCGCAAAATACTGCCTTTTATTGTTTTGGGTTCTCTTTTTCTTTGTGTCTTGACTTTTATACCGGGAATTGGAGTTGAAAGAAACGGTGCGCGCCGATGGATAAAAATTCCGTATTTTTCAACTTTTCAGCCTTCCGAAGCTATAAAATTTTCGATGGTTTTGTATTTGGCCAATCTTTTTGACAAGCAACGCAATTCCCTCGAAGAAGAAAGGTCGGATTTTCCGGCTGTTATTGGGCTTGTAGTTTTTGGTGGAATTGTTTTTGCTCAGCAAGATTTTAGTACAGGAATTTTTATAATTGGCTCAGGACTTTTGCTTTTTTTTGTTTCGGGTGTCAAATTAAAGATGTTTATTCCTCTTGCAGGACTTGCAATTCCTTTTTTTGCGCTTTTTATTCTTCTTGAGCCGTATCGCGTAAACAGAATCGTTGGTTTTTTAGCGCCGGACAGTTACGAGCAGACGCTTAACTGGCAGGTAAACGGCGCAAAACGCGCAATTATTGACGGCGGACTTTTTGGACAAGGAATTGGAACTGGCTTGACGAAATTGGGCGGAGTTCCAGAAATTCAGTCCGACTATATTTTTGCAGGCTGGGCGGAAGCCATGGGGCTTTTTGGCGTTGCGGTTTATATTGCAATTCTTTCGGCCTTTGCTTATAGGGTTGTAAAAATAAGCTTGCACTGCGGAAATTATTTTGCTGCGATTTCTTCGTTTGGCTTTGGAATGATGATTGTCTTGCAGTCTCTTGTGAATATTGGCGTAGCTGGCGGAGTTTTGCCTTCCACAGGAATTCCGTTGCCGTTTTTTAGTTCTGGCGGTTCTTCAATTATTTTTACACTTGCAATGTGCGGTTTTATCCTAAATGCGTCGAGAATTGAAGAAGAAAATGAAATTGAAAATTTTGACGGAGAAGGGATAAGATGAGTGAGATAATGATAACCTCTTTTGAGGATTTTAAGGTTCAGAATCATAAGAAAAAAGACACGAAGGGCAAGGTTTTGAAGGTTGTGTTTGCAATTCTTCTTGTTTTGCTTTTTGTGGAAGCGCTTGTTTATATTTTTGTTTTTCCGTGCCTAAATAATGTAAAGATAAATTTTTACGGCTTGAATAATTGCACTCGCCAGGAGCTTGTAAATGCCTGCGGCGAAAAACTCAACAGGAATTTTATCCGGTTCAATAAGGTTCAGGTTCAGTCGATAATTGCAAGTATTCCGGGAGTCGAAGATGTTGAAATTGAGCGGCGGTTTCCTGACAGAATTTTTATAAAAATAAAGGAAAGAGAGCCGGTTGCAGTTACTTTTGTGAATAAAAATGACAGAACTGTGCCTGTTCAAATCGACAAAAACGGAGTACTATTTCCTGTAAAATCTGCCGAGCTTCCTGTTGACGGTTCAATTCCGATTATTTCTGGAGTTCCTGTAGAAAATATTCCTGAGGGAATGAGGCTTCCTTCAAAATATCATTTGCTTATTGATCAGATTGCAAAAATTCAGTCTGTAAACAAAAAATATTTTGCGGCAGTTTCTGAAATTCATGTTGTTCCTCGCGAATACGGCAATTTTGAACTTGTTTTGATTCCGTTAAAAGCTCGCCTTCGGGTTCTTGCAGATCGTATTTTGGACGAAGATACGCTGCAAAAAATGATGGTGACTCTTGACGTTGTGACTGGTTTGGATCGCGATGTTGATGTAATCGATTTGCGCTACGGTTCAATTTCTTATCATTCCCGTTCTTCAAAGTAACGGTTGTTTTTAGGAGCATATTTTGGGCAATATTATAGTTGGTCTTGATCTTGGTACAAGCAATGTGCGCACTGTAATTGGAGAAATTACGGAAGACAACAAAATAGAAATTATCGGTACGGCTCAAAAAGCATCTGCTGGCCTACGAAACGGCATAATCGTAAACCGTGAAAGTGCAATGGAATGTATAAAAAATTGTATTGAAGAAGCGGAGCAAAAGGCTGGATATGAAGTTTATTCTTGTGTGACTGCAATTGGCGGTCAGCAAGTTGAAAGTCAGAATTCAACTGGATTTTTGCCGATCGCTTCTCACGGAAAAGGCGCACGGGAAATTACAAAACAGGACATTAAGAATGTTATTGACGCTTCAAATTCAATAAATATTCCTTATGACAGAAAAATGCTTCATGTAATTCCTCAGAATTTTATTATTGATGGAAACCTGCCTTGCAAAGAGCCGCTTGGAAATCTTGCTGTCAGGCTTGAAGCGGAAGTTTTAATAATCACCACTTCAAAAACTGCAATTGCAAATATAACTCAATGTATTGAACGCGCAGGTTATTCAATTGATAATATTATGTTGAAAACTTTGGCTTCCATGCACGCTGTAATGGATCCTGAAGAAAGGGATTTGGGGTCAATTATAATTGATTTGGGCGGAGGAACTACGGACGCAATCGTCATAAATAAAGATGCTCCCGTCTGTACTGTTTCGATTCCTGTCGGCGGCAACCTTGTTACGAACGATATTGCTGTCGTAAAAGGAGTTTCTGCCGCAAATGCTGAAAAAATTAAAATTGAAGACGGATGCTGCTGGCTCGATGCAATGGAAGGTGAAAGGGAAGTTATAATTCCTGGTGCTGGCGGCCGTCCGCCGGAAGTTTGTGCTCGTTCAGAAATTTGCGAAATTATTGAACCTCGAATGCAGGAAATTTTTACAATGATTCGAGATGAGATAATTGACCGGGCAAATTTGCAGTTGTCTGGAAATATTATTTTGACGGGTGGCGGGGCGCTTATGCCTGGAGTTGTCCAGCTTGCTGAAAGCGTTTTTGGCACAACTGCCGTTAGAATCGGAGTTCCTGGAGATTTTGGTGGAATTCGTGAAGAATATAGAAGACCGGATTTTGCAACAGCTGTTGGACTTGTAAACGGTTATTTTGAAGGATTTTGCGGATCAGACAGTCCGAACAAAAAAAGTAAAAAAGGACAGAACGAAAAACATTCTGATGAAATTGGACTTATCCAGAAATTTTTCAAAAAGTTTTTTTAGAAGGTCAAAAGTCAATTTTTAGAATGTTTTGATAAAACTCGATATTTGTTCTGGCAAAATATCTAAAAACTGGAGTTTATAAAAAGCAGATGGGGATTTGCTAAAAAATATGGGCGGGAGGACAAAATGAATATTCTAGCCGTAAACGAGGAAAAATCGGAAAAAACAGAACCTGATTTTTCAGTAAAAACAATCGAACCTGTAAATCCTACAAAAATAAAGGTTATCGGTTGCGGTGGCTGTGGCGGAAATGCCGTAAATAATATGATTGATGCCGGAATTCAGGGGGTTGAATTTATTGCGCTCAATACAGATTTGCAGCATCTTGCTGTTTCCAAGGCCGACTATAAAATTCAAATCGGTAAAAAAATTACCGGAGGACTTGGAGCTGGAATGCATCCAGAGATTGGAGAAGAAGCCGCAAAAGAGGAATCTGAAAATCTAAAAAAGCTTCTGCAGGGAACAAATATGGTTTTTATTACGGCAGGAATGGGCGGTGGAACTGGAACTGGCTCTGCCCCTGTCGTTGCAAAACTCGCAAAAGAACTTGGAATTCTTACTGTTGCTGTAGTCACGACTCCTTTTGATTTTGAAGGTGAAGCACGACGCGAGCTTGCAGAAGAAGGCATAAAAAAACTCCGAACAGAAGTTGATTCTTTGATTGTGATTCCAAACCAGCGCGTTTTTGAAGGACCAGAAAAAAAGCCTTCAGTTTTGCAGGGATTTAAAATTATTGATGATATTTTGCGTCAAGGTGTACAGGGAATTTCTGACATAATTACAAAAACTGGCGTTGTAAACCGCGACTTTAACGATGTAAATACCGTAATGAAAGGTCAGGGCGATGCTATTCTTGGAATTGGCGTTGCGGAAGGCGAAAACCGTGCTGTCGATGCTGCTTCTATGGCAATCAACAATAAGCTTCTTTCTGATACTCACATTGACGGAGCAAAAAATGTTCTTGTAAAAATCAGCGGCGATGAAAGCGTTGGTATTGATGAATGTGATGAAATTGTAAAAGGAATTACGGCTAGCGCGTCAAAAGATGTAAAGGTTTTGTGGGGGCTTTATACTGAACCAGAACTTGGCGATAAAATCAGCGTGACTGTCGTTGCTACTGGTTTTAATTCTCCTGAAGTTCTTGAAGAAAAACAGGAAGAATCTGCGGCCGAAGAGAATGTGCAGACATCGGCAAAACAAAAAAACGACAAAAACACAATCGGTCTTGGCGATTTTATAAACGTTTTGAACGGCGGTTCTTTTGAAGATGTTTCGACATTTTCCGAAAAGAAAAAAGAAATTCCAGTTGTTGAACAGAGCACCGCTTCAAAAATCGCAGGCGGCGCAAAACCGGCAAATACTCTTGAAGAAAGAAGGGAAAATGTTTCTAACCGCATGCAGCCTGGCCTTGTTCCTCCGCCGAATTTTGATATAAACGATATAAATCAGCCTACATATTTGAGAAAAAAATATTCAAAGCTCATTGATCTTTCAAAAAAATAAAAAATGACGGTAAAAATGCTTGTTCAACAGTTTTATACTGATGTAAGGACTGTTGAACGGCTTAGCGAAAATACAGCAAAAACTTACGCGGAATGTGTTGTTCTTTTTTTTAGGTGGCTGGCAAAAGAAAAAATAAAGCTTTCTTCTGTAACCACAAAAAATTTGGTTTATTATCTTGTCTGGAGAAAAACTGAGGGAACAGACGAACTTACAATTGCGAAAGATATTTCGGCGCTCCGGCTTTTTGGTTCTTTTTTAAAAAGAAAAAACTATTGGAAAGAGAATTTTGCCCTTCCTTTGGACAGACCAAAAGCGAGCCGTTCTCTGCCAAAAGTTTTGAGTGTTGAGCAGGTTGATGCTTTTTTGAATGCAATTGACCTTTCTAAACCGCTGGGGATTCGCGACAGAGCCTTGTTTGAGCTTATTTACAGTTGCGGACTTCGGATTAGCGAAGCGGCCGGACTAAAAATACAGAATCTTCATCTTAAAGAGAGGATTTTGATTGTCCATGGAAAAGGTGATAAAGAGCGGATGGTGCCGTTTGGAGAAGCTGCAAAAATCCGCCTTGAAGCATATTTAAATGATATTCGGCCGCAACTGGTCGGTACTAGAGTAATTGATGAAGTTTTTGTAAATTATCAAGGTAAGCCTTTGAGCAGAAAAGGAATTTGGAAGAATTTTCAAATTTACGAAGCAAAAAGCGGGATAAATGCAAAAGTTCATACTTTGCGCCATAGTTTTGCAACCCATTTGCTCGCCGGCGGAATGGATTTGCGTTCTGTGCAGGAATTGCTTGGTCATTCGGATCTTGCAACGACTACGATTTACACGCATATTGAAAATTCTCAATTGAGAGAAGCTCATAAAAAGTTTTTTCCGGGACATAGAACGGAAGAGCAGGAGGATTAAGAAAATGATAAAAATTGTCCTAAAAAAATCTTCACAAAAAAATTTAAGGAATTCAATTTTTGCCTTTTTTTTAGCCGTATTCCTTTTTTGCGGCTGTTCTGGAAAATCAAGCAAGACAATAATTCGTCTTCAAAAAATGGAGGAAAATGTTGGTTCTCCTACGACCGAGGCTGAATTAAAAGACGCTATAAAAAAATATCAAGACCGTGTAACCGATATTCAGCTTGCAAACTCTCAAATTGGAATTTGGTACAAAATGCTTGCAACACGTTATCTTGATGCAAAAATGTACGGGGAAGCCTTAAAAACTTTTCAAACTGCAATTCAATATTATCCTGCAAATCAAAATCTTTTTTATTATGTCGGGGTTTGCGCCGGTTATATGGCAAAAGCTTCCCTGGATTTTAATGCGGGCGGCGGAACTTCTGCCGAAAAGTTCAATTATTTAAAACTTGCGGAAAGCGCATATTTAAGGGCGATTGAGCTAGAACCGCGTTATGTCCGTTCACTTTACGGTCTTGGCGTTCTCTATGTATTTGAACTTGATCAGTGCGAAAAAGCAATTCCTTATCTTGAAACTGCGCTTAGTGTTGAAACAAAAAACACAGACATTATGTTTGTTCTTGCCAGAGCATATTATGTTGAAGGTCAGTACGACAAAGCTGTTTCGCTTTATGATAAGATAATTTCTGTAACAAAATCTGAGCAGAAAAAAAATAGCGCAGAAGCAAATAAAAAAATTGCACTTGATGCTTCCTATGCAAATTAGCGAAAACGAAATCATAAAGAGGCTGATGCTTTCCGAGGCCTCTTTTTTAACGCTCAAAGAAAAGACTCTTTTGCAAAAAAAACTTGACAGTTTTAATGACATTGCGTTAATGTCAAATAAAGAACTTTCTTCTATTATAAACAGGGATTTAATAAAGACTTCTTGGGATGGAAAAAAAGTTCTAAAAAAAGCGCAAATTGCAAATTTTCTTATGCAAAAATTTGGCATAAGATGGACCTTTTTCGGAGATTCGGATTATCCCGTATTGCTGACAGAAATGAAAGATTCACCTTATGTTATTTTTTATCGTGGAAATTTGGATTGCTTGAAGGCGAATTGTGTTTCGATTGTAGGGACTCGAAGAGCGACTTTTACAGGAAAAAACGCAGCTTTTGAGTTTGCAAGAGATGCGTCAGATAATGGCGAAACTGTAGTTTCTGGTCTTGCTTATGGAATTGATATTGCAAGTCATAGAGGAGCATTGGCTGGAAAATCTGCAAAAACCGCGGCTGTTTTGCCAGGTGGAATTGATTCGATTATTCCTGCAGGGCACTCAAAAATTGCCGTTCAAATTGTTGAAAACGGCGGATTGATTTTGAGCGAATATACACCTGGAACTCCTGCCCAGCCTTTTCGTTTTGTGCAACGCAACAGAATTATTGCCGCTTTGAGTCCGGCAACTGTGGTTGTTCAGGCGCCTGCTGGAAGCGGGGCTATGATTACGGCAGGACTTGCGCTTGATTACAACAGATATGTGTTTTTTCACGAAGCGTGTTTTAATCAGGAATCAAAAGCTTTGGACGTAATAAATGCTCAAAAACTTTCGGCAATGGCTTTAAGAGAAAAAAACGGACAAAAAAAGGCTTATGCAAAAAGCTTGAATTCTCCGGAAAGATACGTTTCTGAAGGGGCGCCTGTTGTAAAAAGCTACGCAGAATACTATGCGTTAAAAAATGAAGATTTCTGCGGAATAACCTTAAAAAAGGATGAAGAGCAGTTAAATTTGTTTATTGATTGAATTTGGAGTAAAAAATGGCAGCTAAGAAAAAAGAGAGTGCGGAAAAAACTCTGGTAATTGTAGAGTCTCCTGCGAAAGCAAAAACAATTGAAAAATATCTTGGGCCAGGCTATACGGTAAAAGCGAGCATGGGTCATCTTATCGATCTCCCGAAAAGCCGGATGGCAATCCAAATTGATAATAATTTTGAACCTGAATATATAACAGTCCGCGGACGTGCAAAGCTTTTGAAGGAATTGCAGAAAGATGCAAAAAACAGCAGCCAGGTATTTCTGGCATCCGATCCTGACCGCGAAGGAGAAGCGATTGCCTGGCATTTGAACAACGCAATCAAAGAAAAAACATCTGCGGACATAAAGCGCGTTGTTTTTAATGAAATTACTCCAAATGCAATTCGCGAAGCGGTAAAAAATCCTCGCGGTATTTACGAAAGCCTTGTAAACGCGCAAAAAGCTCGCCGTGTTCTTGACCGTCTTGTAGGCTACAATTTGAGTCCGCTTTTGTGGGAAAAAGTAAAAAACGGTCTTTCTGCAGGCCGAGTTCAGTCGGTTGCATTGCGCCTTATTTGCGAACGTGAAAAAGAAGTGGAAGATTTTATTCCTGAAGAATATTGGACTTTGGAAGCGGATTTTGTAAAAGGTAAAACCCAGTTTACGGCTCAGCTCGTAAAATATAAGGGGGCAAAGCCTGAATTAAAAAACGAAGCTGAAGTCAATAAAATCATAGAAGAAATAAAAAATTCCGAATGTAAAGTAAAGGAAATAAAAAACACAGACAAAACAGTTCGCCCAAAAGCGCCGTATACGACGAGTAAACTTCAGCAGGATGCCGCAAACAGGCTAGGTTTTACTTCAAGAAAGACCATGCAGGTTGCACAGCAGCTTTACGAAGGAATTCAGATTGGAAGCAGCCGTGTCGGTCTTATTACTTATATGCGTACAGATTCTGTCAGAATTGCACAGAGCGCGCTCGATGATGTCCGCAAATGGATTGGCAAAAATTTTCCTGACCAGCTTCCTGCCGAGCCGATTCATTATGCAGTTGGAAAAAGCGCCCAGGATGCGCATGAATGTATTCGCCCGACTTATATTGATTACACTCCAGACAGCGTAAAGGAATATCTTACCCGCGACCAATTGAGACTTTATTCAATTATTTGGGAAAGATTTTTTTCAAGCCAGATGAACAATGCAAAAACACGTACAACAAGTGTTGATATTGAAGCTGGAGATGCTCTTTTCCGCGTAAGCGCTTCAAAACTCATTGAAAAAGGTTTTTACAGCGTAATGAAAGTTCTTTCTTCAAAGGAAGAAGTTACAGGAAACATTCCGGCTTTAAAAGAAGGCGAAGTTTTGGATAGTGCTCATAAGTTCTATCCTGAACAGCACTTTACTTCTGGCCCCGCACGCTATACGGATGCTTCAATCGTAAAAATGCTTGAAGAAAAAGGAATTGGACGTCCTTCTACATATGCGCCGATTATTTCTGTTTTGCTCGATCGTTATTACGTAACAAGAAATAACAGACAGCTTATGCCGACGGTTCTCGGAAAAATGATTTCGAAAATTCTTGTAGAATCATTTCCTGACGTTATAAACGAAAAATTTACAGCGGAAGTTGAAAACGAACTCGATGCGGTTGAACAAGACAAGGTCGTATGGAACGATATGATTCGCGATTTTTATGGTCCTTTTAAAAAACGTGTTGAAGAAGTTGAGCATAATACAGAAAGCATAAAGGGATTTTTGGACGAAAAGACTGATTTGGTCTGCGAAAAATGCGGCAAGCCGATGGTGAAAAAGCTCGGCAGATTTGGCTTTTTTCTTGCTTGCTCAGGATTTCCAGAATGCCACAACACAAAGTCTATTCCTCTTGCAAAATGTCCGATAAAAGGCTGTAACGGCGACATTGTTGAACGAAAATCAAAGGGAAGAGGAAAGTCTTTCTACGGATGTACAAATTATCCAAAATGTTCATTTATCAGTCATTTTAAACCTATCGACGCAACCTGTCCTAAGTGCGGCTGGTTTTTGGTTGAAAAATTTGACAAAAAGAATGGAACTTACAAATCGTGCATAAATCCAGATTGTGATTATCTGCACTCTGCCGGAGAAGAAGAAATGCCGGCGATTCCTTCTGAAGATTGAGGTAAGTTTTTTTGACAATAAAAGAGGCTTGCGAAGAATTTTTGCTTTATATTGGTTCTGTAAAGGGAATGTCGCAAAATACTGTGACGGCATATAAAAATGACCTTGAACAGCTTTGCCTGATGCAGAGCATTGGTTTTGAACGGCAGATAGAAACTGTAACAACCGATGACTTGAGGCTTTGTGTTGGAAATATGTCTTTAAAACATAGAAAAAACACTTCCATAAATAGATTTATTTCATCATTTAGAAGCCTTTTCGCTTATTGCTGGAAATTCGGATATTTAAAAACGAATCCTGCGCTTGAAATAAAAACCGTAAAAACGTCAAAAAACTTGCCGAATTTTTTGACAGGCGCAGAAGTTGATAAAATTTGCTCCGAACCGGATAAAAAGCCTCTTTTATGGAAAAGCCGCGACAAAGCCCTTTTTGAGGTGATGTATTCAAGCGGCTGCCGTCTTTCTGAAGTTGTCGGCTTAAAAATTTCAGATTTTTCGTACGGTTTTTCGAGTGCAGTTGTAAGAGGAAAGGGAAAAAAAGACCGAATTGTTTATTTTGAAAAAGACGCTCAAAACGCAATAAAAACTTATCTTGCAGAAAGAAATTCGCGTTTTACAGATTTAAAGATTAGAAATCCGAAAGATTTTCTGTTTGTAAGCCAAAAGGGAGAACCTTTGGGACGTGGAGGTGTCGGTTTTATTCTTTCTAAATATTCGGGAGCGGAGGGGACAAACCGTCATGTAAATCCTCACGCGTTCAGGCATACTTTTGCCACTGCCCTCATAACCCAGGGAGCAGATGTCCGGCTTGTTCAGGAAATGCTTGGCCATTCTTCGATAAGTACAACTCAACGATATACTCACGTTTCTACAGACAAAATGATTGCAATGTACAATAAAGCGCACCCTCACGGCGGAAACAAAATTTAAAAGAATTGACAATTTACCGATAATTTTCTTTTTTGTTTTTTTTCTTGCCCGATTATTTTTTTTTGAATATATTTAAAATATGGAAAAGGCTAAAATTAGAAGTACGACAGTTATTGCTGTAAAAAAAGACGGTAAAGTTGCTATGGCCGGAGACGGACAGGTTACTCTTGGAAACACGGTTTGCAAAGGCAATGCGCGTAAAGTTCGAAAAATTTACAATGGGAAAATTTTGACAGGTTTTGCTGGAAGCGTGGCAGACGCTTTTACTTTGCTTGATAAATTTGAAGAAAAAATAAAAGAGTTTAACGGTGATTTGACCCGTTCTGCTGTTGAGCTTGCAAAAATGTGGCGTACAGAACGTTCTTTGCAGAAACTCGAAGCAATGCTGATTGTTGCGGATAAGTCAAAAATTCTTTTGATAAGCGGCGATGGAAACGTAATTGAACCGGAAAATGATGTTCTTGCAATCGGTTCTGGCGGGAATTACGCTTATTCTGCGGCTCTTGCCTATTTGGAATGCAGCAATTACAGTGCAAAAGAAATTGCGGAAAAATCATTGGGCATTGCAGGAAATATTTGTATTTACACGAACCATAACGTGACAGCAGAAGTTCTTGAATAGAAAAAACTGCAAACTTACATTTAAACGTTATTGCAAAATAAAAAAGGAAAAAAAACTATGGCTATTGAAGGACTTACACCTAAACAGATAGTAGAAAAACTCGACCAGTACATAATTGGCCAGGAAAAAGCAAAAAGGGCGGTTGCTGTTGCTTTGCGTAACCGTTTGCGCCGGATTCATCTTTCTGAAGATATTCGGGACGAAGTTGCGCCAAAAAATATTCTTATGATTGGACCTACAGGTTCTGGAAAAACAGAGATTGCACGTCGGCTTGCAAAACTCGTAAATGCGCCTTTTATAAAGGTTGAAGCGACAAAATACACAGAAGTTGGCTATGTTGGACGCGATGTTGAATCAATGATTCGTGACCTTATGGCAGTTGGTTTTAATAACGTAAAGGCAGAAATGGAAGAGCAGATGAAAGAATCAAGCCTTCCGAAAGTTGAAGAAAAGATTCTTGACCTTTTGCTGCCCGGAACAGAAAAAAAACAGAAAACGCCAAAGAATTCCGAATCTATGCCGATGCCGGAAAATGCGTTTGTTTTGCCGGAGCAGATTTCTGACGAAAAAACAGAATCGTCTCAGAATTCGACCCGCGAAAAATTCCGCCAGATGCTTCGTGAGGGCAAACTCGAAGACCGCGAAGTTGAAGTTACAATAAGAAGGCAGCCACGCGGACCGAGCATGGAAATTATTGCCGGTGGAAGCCTTGATGATTTGCAAAGCGGAATGCAGGATTTGCAGAATATTTTGACAGGCCGGAATTTGAAGAAAAAAATGGTTACTGTTCGCGAAGCGCGCAAGATTTTACAGGCAGAAACATTGGATTCAATGATTGATCCTGACAAAGTTGCTGATATTGCAAAGCAGCGTGTGGAACAGAGCGGAATTGTTTTTATTGATGAAATCGACAAAATCGCGGCAAAAAATCAGAATTCTTCTGGACAGGTAAGCCGCGAAGGCGTTCAGAGAGACATTCTTCCGATTGTTGAAGGCTCAAAAGTGAATACAAAATGGGGCGTTGTAGATACAACTCATATTTTGTTTATTGCCGCAGGAGCCTTTAGCATGAGCGCACCAAGCGATTTGATTCCTGAATTGCAGGGACGTTTTCCTCTTCGCGTTGAACTTGAAAGCCTTACAAAGAATGAATTTAAGCGCATTTTGCTTGAACCAAAAAATGCTCTTACAAAACAGTATACTGCGCTTTTGGAAACAGAAGGCTTAAAAATTGAATTTAGCGACGATGCAATCGACAGAATGAGTTTCCTTGCAGAAGATGTAAACAGCCGAAGCGAAAATATTGGCGCACGCCGTTTGCATACGATTATGGAAAAAGTTCTGGAAGATGCAAGTTTTTCTGCAGACGAACATTCTGGAGAAACTCTTACAATTGATGCAAAATTTGTTGATGAAAAGCTCCGTGGCGTTGTTACGGATGTTGATTTGTCGCGCTACATTCTGTAAAAAAAAATTGAATTTGCTGGCGCACGGCCTGCCACTTACATGGCAGGGATA
>NZ_DLLH01000060.1:9014-39296 GCF_002476655.1 Treponema sp. UBA7567 | reverse complement strand
ACAGAACAGAACAGAACAGAAGATAATTCCCTCTAAAATACAATTTATTCAGTTATTAGAAGACCGTTATATTGCAACGTGCAAAATTTTGTGCGCCGCAGTATGACGGTCTTTTTTTGTTTAAATTTATTTTGCGGTTGTGGGAAAGTTTGCGGAAAAATTCCGCAGTAAATAAAAAGTGCCGGCTGGAGAGTCGGAGATGGAGGTTTAATGAATAAAGTTAGTTCTAATATGGCAAACAGCGCAGTGTACGCAGACTATGCAACAAAAGCGGAAGGCGCAATAAAGCGCGTAAACGAAACAGTTTTCAGACGTTCAAAGTAATTGAATAAATCATTTTAAATAAATCATTTATAACGGAGGAAAAAATGAAAAAATCAAGGATTCTTGCCGTACTCGCGGCAATGACAATGGGGCTTGCAGCCTTTGGCTGTAAGAACGATTTAGAAACGGAGTATAAAGATAAAGTTTACGCTGAAGCCGTAACATTTACCACAGAAAAGACGGAGGAAGATAGCGTAAATGTAACAATGGAAAGCAAGACGGAAGGCGCTGTAATCTATTACACAACTAACGGAACTGAGCCGACAGAAAAGAGCGAAAAGTACACTGAGAGTGTAACGTTTGACAAAGACACTGTGGTAAAAGCCATTGCAGTAAAGAAAGGCATGGAAAACAGCCCAGTATCTGTAGCAAACATTTCTATAGAGATGTTTATCAAAATAGAAGAAACTAAGGTATATGTTTGTCCAAAATGTAATAAAACATATGATACGGCAGAAAATGCTGCTGGATGCTGCGGAGTTCAAAAGGTTGAGGTAGAAAAATTGGTATACACCACAAAACTGCCTGCCGGAGCATACACCGTTTGTCATGTGCAACAGAAAACGACTGGCAGAAAGTCTTTCTCTGACTATGCGATGCAGATGGCAGAAACAAAAGAAATTTCTGGAGATGAGGAAATTTCAGACCTTGCGAAAAACTATGAAGGCTTTACCGCAAAGGTAATGTTGAGAAATGAAAGTTCAGTTTATATTTTGTATGACCGTAACACGATCACGTATACGTTCAAAACTGGCGAAGGATTTATCAACGGTATTGACGAAAAAGATGTAAGCGGACTTTTTGGAACGCCTGTCATGAAGCCAGCGTTATACGAACTTGAAGCGCCAGAAGGAAAAATTTTCAACCGCTGGGTTTTGCCTTTTGATAGAACAAAGGCGCCTGGATTCTACTTTGGAGCCGAAGATCTTGAGATAGAAGCTGAATGGATTGAAAATACAGAAATATCGGAGGAATTTAGAAAAATTCCGGCCGCCTCAATCAAAGGAACGGAAATATGGAAGCCAGACTCAGAGGTATTTGTAAACGGTCGGGCAATTGAAATTTCTTCATTTTATATGTGTGACCATCCCGTAACACGGGCAGAATACAAGGCTATCATGGGAAAAGACCCAAGCACTGCTAGAGCCTGTGGCGTTAATGGCACAGTTCTTACAGGCGATGCTGTAGACAATCATCCTGTAAACGAAATTCGTTGGTATGATGCAATCATATACTGCAATAAACGTTCTTTAAACGAAGGGCTTACGCCTTGCTACACAATCAATGGAAAAAAGAATCCTTCAGAATGGGGAAGTGTCCCCTCGTTAAGTGACAGTATCTGGAACGCTGTAATCTGCAACTTTGATGCAAACGGTTACCGTCTGCCAACACAAGCAGAATGGGAATGGGCAGCGCGTGGTGGTCAAAGCCACAGATATGCCGGAAGCGATGACGCGGAAGAAGTTGCATGGTTCAATGAAAATGCAGGCATCGGAACAAGAGCTGTAAAGACAAGAAAGTCAAACGGATATGAGCTTTACGACATGAGTGGCAATGTGATGGAATGGTGCTGGGACTGGTACGCTGAAGATGGCATATCAGCCAGTACGCCTTCTACAGGTCCGTCTTCAGAACAAAGATACCGCCTTTTATGTGGTGGTTCTTGGGATAGTTCCTGGCTATGTTTGCTGGTTACGTCAACGGAGGCAAACTTTCCGACTAAATGCTGCGGTAAATATGGCTTCCGCGTTGTCCGCACTGCCAACTAGCGTTGGCTAGTTCTGTAAGGAAATTATTAAAAAACTTCCGCTTTTGCGGAAGTGCGGATCCGCGCAGTAACCCTTATATTTTTTTGATGTTCAAAAAAATATAAAATCGATTATTGAATTTGACGGTAAAACAGAATTGTTGTATATTAAAGAAAAGGAAATGCCCGATTTTTAGTCGGTCGTCTCCACTATTTGGGTTATAAAGCCGTCAAAGTGGTGTCAAGACATTTGGCGGCTTTACTTTTTATCTCTTTCTATAAACAAAAAAGGGCTGTCCTAAAAATCAGGACAGCCTTTTTTGCTGTTATAGTATTTTAAATTAACTATTTTACAATCTCTGCAAGAGCTGCTTTCATTCCGTTTTTCTGAATGTCTGCAAGGTTCTTTGCTACGCTTTCTTCAAGGCCTGCGTATTTTGTGAGGTCCTCGTGCCAGAAATCAACATTTGTAAGAACTTTCTTTGTGATTTCCTTTGCGTCTTTTGTCTCTTTGTTGAGAGCTGCGAAAAATTCGAGAACTGGAAGAGTGTCCTTGTTAGGATAAACGCCTTCTTCTCTCTTTGACTCAAGGTATTTCGCGCCTTTGTCGTCTGTCTTGATTTCTGTTCCGTTGTAGAACGCAATCAATGCCGCGATTGAGAACGAAAGAAGCTTTGGAACTGAGCCTTTCTTTGCGATGTACTGTGTTACAGAAGGCAAGCAGCGTGTCCAGTATTTTGCAACTGAGTTCAAAGAAATTTCGATTAAGCGGTGCGGGTTGAACGGGTTCTGGAAGCGTGACCATACGTTCTCAGCGTATTCTTTGAGGTCTTCCTGATCTCCGTCGATTGAAGGAATAATCTCGTTGAAGATTACGTTGCGCATAAATTTCTGAGCGTCAGCGTTTGGTGTGTTGAATCCTGTTCCAACTTTCTCAGAGCAAACAATGTCCTGAACGTAGTTTGAGCCCGCAAGGAAAGCTGCCAAAACAGAAGAAGTGTGCGCTCCGTTCAAGATGCGTACTTTTCTTGTGTGGTAGTAGTCCATGTTCTGAACCCATTTAACTGAAAGTCCAGCCTTAACGAGAGGAAGCTCATCCTCGTGTGATTTTTTAGACTCGATAACCCAGAAGTGGAAAAGCTCTGCCGAGTCAAGAAGCTTGTCCTCGTAGCCGAGTTTTTCGCAGATATGCTCTGCCTGTGTTTTTCCATCTTCTTCTTTTGTAAGAAGTGGGAAATATCCCGGAACAATGCGGTCTACCAAGCAAGAGCAGACATCGCAAGCCTCGTCGAACCAGTTGATGAAGTCTGGACCGAGCTGCCACATTTCTGCGTAGCGGAGAATGTTGATTCTGAGGTTGAGACCGGCCTGGTCAGAAAGCTCGCAAGGAATAAGAATCATTCCCTTTGAAAGGTCTCCCTTGAATGCCTGAAAACGCTTGTAAAGGAATGCTGTAACTTTTGCAGGGAAGTTTTTCTGTGGCTTCTGGTCGAGAGTTACTGGAACGCCGTCGATTTCTGCGTCAAAGCGGATTCCGGCTTCTGTTGTGTTTGAAACGATAAAGCGCAAGTCCGGGCTTGAAGCGAGCGCGATGTAGTCGTCGTAGTCTGTGTAAGGGTTGATTGAGCGGCTGATAGAGTTGATTGTGCGTGTCTCGACAGTCGGCTTTCCGTCCTTCATGCCGCGGAGAACAGTTGTATAAAGGTTGTTCTGTGCGTTCATCGCGTCAACCATGCCTTTTTCGAGCGGCTGAACGATTACAACATTTCCGTTGAAGTCAGTTTTTTCGTTTACAATATCAATCTGCCAGTCCACGAATGCGCGGAGAAATCCGCCTTCGCCAAACTGAAGAATTTTTTCTGGACGTTTTACAGTTTTTACAACGTCTTTTATAGACTTTAATGCCATTTTAGAAGCCTCCAAAAATAATATCTGATTTTATCATTTATGGATAAGACTTTCAATTAGAGGAAATTTTATAGCCCCGATTGGAACCCCGGAGTTTCCGGAGGAAATGGAGCGAAAGCGGAAGGGTGGAAAGCGGGTTTGTAAAAATAATGCGCTCCAAAAAACTTTAAAATATTTTAAATCCTTTGTACAATAACGGAAGCACTTGTAAAAAAAACGACATAATACTAAAATCCGTATGATTATATTTTGGGGGAAAATTTGAATATCGGCACGTCTGGAAAAAGAATCGGTTTTGCTCTGAGTACAATTCATTTTGGATCGTCATTAAAGTTTTGGTTTAAACTTGCAAATTACGCTTCTCAAGAAAAAGGTTCGTTTTTTATTTTTCCTGGAAGCAATTTAAGCGATTCTGGCGCAAATCCTCTCTTTAACGAAATCTATAAACTTGTTAATTCGGAAAATCTTGACGGTTTGATAAGCTGGGCTTCGAGCATAAGCAATGGCGTTTCTTACGAAAAAAGTGTTGAATTTCATAAAAAATTTGGAAATCTTCCATTTGTAACTATCGGTCAAAAAATTGACGGCGCGCCAAGTGTTTCTTTTGACGCCTACGAAGGAATGAAGGAATTAACAAAACACTTGATTGAAGTTCATGGCGCAAAAAAGATTGCATTTATCCGCGGCCCAAAAAATCATACTTCGGCTCAGGATCGTTTTCGCGGTTTTTTTGATGCTGTAAAAGAAGCCGGAATTTTAGACGAAAATCTGATTTCTGATTATATGGATTGGTACGAAAGCGAAAAAGGCGCGGTTCAGCTTTATAATGAAAGAAATTTGGTTCCTGGAAAAGATTTTGATGCGCTTTTGTGCGCCAGCGATATAATTGCCCTTGCTTCAGTTGAATATTTTGAAAAACACGGCTACAAGGTTCCAAAAGATTATATTTGCGGCGGTTTTAATGATTCTGTAGAAAGCCGCGTAAGTTCTGTTTCTTTTTCTACGGTTCATATGCCAATGGAAAAACTCGGAATTGTCGCTTATCAGAAGCTTGTTCGGCTTTTGAATGGTGAAAAAGTTGAAGATACGGTTTTGCCGGCATATCCTGTAATCCGTGAAAGCTGCGGTTGTAATAATTTAAAGCATCTTCAGAATTTTTATGATTCAAAAAAACGTATAAAAAATCGTGATGATTTTGTTGAGGCAATTTCAAAGCTCTTTCATGCGGACGAAAAAGAGCGCGAAGAACTTATTCAGCCTCTTTTTGAAGCGCTGTTTGAAAATAATCAGTCGGATTTCTATCGCCGTCTGAGCGACGTTTTGACGGCGTATTTTAAGAAAGACGGTGAACTTTTTACTTTGTACGAGGCACTGCGCCTTCTTAAAAATTCGACATTTTTGCCGGAAGAATATGTAACAAAGGTTATCAGCACTGTAAATTTGATAATTCCTCAGGTTCAGCGAAAAATTTGCGAGCTTCGGACTTTTAGAGAAAAAAATGCGTCGATTGTAAGCTCGTTAAAAAGCGCCATGCTTGCTGCCCATGATTTTGACGCTTTGATGAAAATTCTTTCGGATTATTTGCCAAAAATCGGAATTAGAAGCACGGCTCTTGTTCTTTATGAAGAAGACGGAACTTCAAGATATGTCGGTGGATTTAATCCTTCTGGCGAGCTTTGTCTTGAGGAAAAGCTTTTTTCTTCAAAACTTTTGGTTCCGGAAGAATTTAAAAAAGATTTTGAATATGGAGTTTATCTTGTTCAGCCGCTTTTTATGGAAAATAAACCGCTCGGCTATATGATAAATGGCTATTCTGACTGCGATGGAAGCGTTTACGAAGGATTGAGGGTTTCGGTTGGAAATACAATTCAAAACATTCTTCTATTTAAAGAAATTGACAAGGCGCGTCAAAAAGCCGAAAAAGCGGAATTTGCTAAAACTGAGTTTTTTGCAAATGTTGGAAGTGAGCTTTGCGATCCTTTAAAAGATTTGTCTGCAAAAATATTCCAGATGCAGGGAAATATCGAAAAAGGCATTGTTGATCAGGATATTCTTACTGAGCAGCTGATATTCCTTCGCTCTCAAATTCAGTCTCAGCTGCATAAGACCGTTACTCTTGTTGAGCTTACCCGTTCTCAGGTTGACGATTTGCCGATGGATAAAAAGCTTTTTGACATTCGTCAAGTTTTGCCGGGAAGTGTTGTTGCTTCCTTAGACCAGAAATTTCCACTTGTTTACGGAGATCCTGACCGCTTAAAAAAAGCCCTTCTTACTTTTTTTGGCGATGGAAAAGGCTCAATGTCGCTTTCTGCCGGATATGAAGGCTTAAAAATCGACTTAAAGACAAAGCATCTTGATTGGAAAGATCCGGAATTCTTGCTGGCAGAAAAGATTATTCTTTTGCAGTACGGCGAAGTTCAAAAAATTGATGATGAATCGCTTTCAATAATTTTGCCTTGGCCTAATCTTGCAGGACTTCCGCCGGTAAAAATGGAAAAGTCTCCGAAAAATGTCATAAACCTTTCTTCTAAAGAAACAATTTCGGAAATTTTCGATATGCCGGTTGTAAATTTTGACTCTCTGGCTGATGGCAAGCTCGAAAATGCAATTCTCTACTGGCGGTCTGACAATGCTCCGATTGACGAATGGGTAAAGGTTTACAGTTTGCGACATAACGAAAATCTTTTCCGTGCGCCGATTTTGTGTTACAGTCACGAGCTTATAAGCCATAATTTTGTTGAAATGCTTGAATCGAAGGTTCGCGCTCAAAAATCTGCTCCGGTTTTATTCATAAATGCAAAACGTACAAATTATGGAACTTGGGCAACCGACTCTAACAGCGTAAAAATTCAGTCAATGGCGGAATTTGAGCATATTCTTGAAGAAATTACACCTTCGCTGATTGTTTTTGAATCAATTGATGAAGAAAGCATTAAGAAAATCAGAAAAAATCCAAAAACTGTCCTTGTGCCGATTATCGTCTTGCCGGAAACAATTTCTTCCGAAGAAGAAGTTGAGCTTTTGTGCGCTCATCCAAGAATTATTTTGTGCAATAGCGGAGCTGCTGATTCTGAACAGTTTGACAGCAGAATCCGCGAAATTCTCTCAGGTGATGAAATTATGCCGCCTCATACAGGCGCGCTGGTAAAAAAGGCGATACTTTATCTTAACAAAAACGCTTCTCAGCAGATTGTAAGATGGAAACTTGCTGACACCGTTCACGTTAGCGAAGATTATTTAACAAGGATTTTCCATAAAGAAATTGGACTTTCGCTTTGGGAATACTTAAATCGTTATAGAATTTTCCTTGCGACAAAAATGCTTCTTGAAACGAATGATACAATTTACGAAATTGCAGAAAAATCTGGTTTTCAGGATCAGGCATATTTTTGCAGAGTGTTTAAAAAGGTCTACGGTATTCCGCCTGGAAAAATTCGGACAAAACAGTAAGAATTTTTTAAGCATAGTTCGTTTTTGTCCAATAAAACGCTTGTCAATTTTATATAAAAAAAGTTATTATAAAAGAACTGAGGTTAAATATGATCGCACAAGAAACAACAGCTCTTAAAGCTCCAAAGAAAAACCTTTGGAAAGATGTTAAGAGACACTATTCTGTTTATGCACTGCTCGTTATCCCAGCTGTTTACTATGCTATTTTGAAGTATGGTGCAATTGTGAACGGACAGATTGCTTTTAAAAGCTTTTTGCCTTCAGATGGAATTTGGGGAAGTAGCTGGATTGGATTCCGCAATTTTGTAGACTTCTTCCAGTCATTCTATTTTGGTGAATTGCTTCGCAACACAATTTTTTACAGTTTGTTAAAACTTGTAATCAGTGTTCCGCTTTCAATTATTCTTGCTGTAACTCTTTATGAATGTACACATGACATTCTTCGTAGAGTTGTACAGACTCTTGCTTATCTTCCGCACTTCCTTTCGTGGGTTATTATGTACGGTATCTTGCTTGTACTTTTGGCTCCTGGTGATGGTATGGTAAACGACATCGTTAAATTTTTTGGCGGTGATCCAGTAGATTTTCTTACAAACACTCATACATTCCCTGCTATTGTAATTATTTCTGATGCTTGGAAGGAAATGGGATGGGCTGCAATTATCTTTATTGCTGCTTTGATGGGAATTGACCCTTCATTGTTTGAAGCCGCAATGGTTGAAGGTGCATCTGCTGTTCAGCGTGTTTGGTATATTACAATTCCGTCTATTAAGCCAGTAATTGTAACCGTAGTTCTTCTTAAACTCGGTACAGTTCTTGATGCTGGATTTAACCAGATGTTCATGTTGTACTCTGTTCCTGTATATTCTGTAGCCGATATTATCGATACTTGGGTATATCGTCAGGGTCTTCTGCAGTTCAAGTTTGCTCTTGCTACTGCCGTTGGTATTTTCAAGGGTGTAATCGGTATGCTTCTCGTAATGGCATCTAACGCTGTTACTAAAAAACTTGCTGATTCTTCACTTCTGTAATTAAGGGAGACTAAAATGACAAAACCAAGTACAGTAAAACTTACTGCAGGCGATCGCACATTCTATATTTGTATCAATGCATTTCTTATTTTTGTTGGTGTAATTATTGCGATCCCAATGTGGTCTACAATCACACTTTCTTTCCGTCCAAACTCATTCCTTGGAACAAACTTTGAAGGTATGTTCCTTCCTGTATGGAAATGGGATGTTTCTGCTTACAAAGCTTTGCTCGGTAACGCTGGATTTATTACAGCATTTTGGAACTCTTTGAAGATTATGGCATTCGGTGTTGTAACTGCTCTTGCTCTTACAGTTCCTATGGCATATTGTATGTCAGTTTCTGATCTTCCAGGACGCAAAATCCTTAACTACTTTGTGCTTATTCCATATTTGTTTAATATTGGTGTAATCCCAACATACCTTGTTGTAACAAATCTTCATCTTACAAACCATTTGGCTTCAATCTTCTTGCCTGGTGCAATTGGTACATACAACTGTTTGATTATGCGTGGTTTCTTTGAAGGAATTCCTGAATCTTTGAAAGAATCTGCTCGTATTGATGGTGCTGCTGAATGGTATGTTCTTGTGTCTATCATTCTTCCGTTGTCAAAACCAATCATTATGACAATTGGTTTGTACTACGCTGTAAACTTCTGGAATGACTTCATGCACGCTATGCTTTACTTGAACGAAGCTTACTTGCAGCCACTTCCAATCTTGCTCCGCAACATTTTGATGGCTTCTGGTATGAACGAATACGTTGAAGTAAACGCTTTCGGAAATGCTTCTGTACAGGCTATTAAGGCGGCTTCTGTATTTATGTCGGCAATTCCTATGATTATTGCTTATCCATTTATTCAGAAATACTTTACAAAGGGTACAATGCTTGGTTCTGTTAAGGGCTAAGTTTTAATACTGCATTTGCTTGACCAGATGATAAAAAGATATTGTCTGGTCAATTTTTTGTGCTATAATTAAGGTATCGCGATTTTAAAATCGGATATTTTTATTTATAAAATTGTTTTCATTCGATTCAATATAAGGAGGATAAAATGAAAAACTTTTTCAAGAATCTCGCGCTCATCGCTTTGGTTCTTACAGTTGCTTCTCCAGTTTTTGCTGCAAAAAAATGGAAGGCAAACAAAGACGGTACAGTTAACATTGAACTTTGGTACGGTGCTGCTGTAACAGAAGCTGGTCCGCCACCTGCTGACTGGGTTGCTTATAAAATTATTAAGGAAAAGCTCGGAATTAACTTGGTTGTAACAGCTCTTCCTTCAAACGAATCTGACCAGGATACAAAAATCAACGCTGCTGGTGCTGCAAACTCTCTTCCTGACTTGTTCATGGTAAGCGATAACTGTTTCCAGATTTTGACAAAACAGAGACTTCTTGCTCCTGTAGATGATATGTTTGCAATGATGCCTAACCGCACTGCAAAGCTTTATGATAAAGATGCCCGCAAGCACTCTACTGTAAACGGTGTTTGCTATGGTCTTGATCAGCCAGGTACAATCGTTCGTAATGAAGGTATTCTTATCCGCAAAGACTGGCTCGACAAACTCGGACTCAAAGTTCCTAAGACAACAGATGAATTCTTCGAAGTAATGAAAGCATTTACTTTCAAAGATCCAGATGGAAACGGAAAGAACGATACATACGGTCTCGGCGCGTATATCGAACTTAAGCCAATGTGTGAAGGTCTTGGTGCTCGTTTTGACCCATGGTTCGGTGCATTTGGTGTTGCTGGAACTTGGTCTATGTCTAAAGACGGCGCAGGTCTTAACATCAACAAACCAGAATATTACGATGCTCTTGAATTCCTCAAGAAAATCATTGATGCAAAGGTTATAGATCCAAACTGGACAGCTTATAAAAAGGATGACTACCGTGCTTCTTGGAAACAGGGAAAATTCGGTATCTTCCGTGAACAGAACGCTGCTGCATTTGCAGAATCTAACTATGCTCCATTCGATCAGAACTTCCCTAAAGGTGAATTGATTATCGTTGATCCACCTGTTGGACCAAAAGGAAAATCAGCTGCTGGTGTTTATGATCAGGCTTACCGCCGCTACTGTGTAGCAAAAAGAAACGCTGACCAGACAATCAAGAACTGGAAAGATGTTGATGGAACTAAAAAGACTATTACAAAGAAACAGATGATTGCTCGTCTTCTTGAATGGATGTCTTCTGACGAAGGTTACTATCTCCTTGGATACGGTGTTGAAGGTGTAAACTATGTACTTGATCCAAAAACAGGTGCACCAACAAAAGATGGTATTCCAGATAAGAACATGGCTTTCTCTAAGCCAAAGATGCAGCCTTTGACTCAGCTCCGCAACATGGTTTACTACAACTCAGATGCTGAACTTATGTCTCGTTACCCAACTTATACAACAGCAGTTTCAAAGAAACAGCTTTCTTCATTGAAGGCTCTCCGCGAAATGCAGTCTAAACCATGGACACCAGTAATTGGCGCTTCTCTTCTCCCTCTTCCAGATGCTGACCTTCAGCGTTTCTATGAACAGGGTGTAGTTGAATTTATGACAGGCAAACGCCAGCTTACAAAAGCTAACTGGGATGCTTGGTTGGCAGAATTCAACAACATGGGTGGAAAGGCTTGGGAACAGGCTGGTATTGCTAAGATGAAGGAAATGAACCTTCTTTACTAGTTTTAGTAAAATTAGTAAAACCCGAAAAGCGGTGTCGAAAGATACCGCTTTTTTTTTATTTAAATTTGATTTATATTCAATATATGAAAAATACACAAAAGAAAGAACTTGCAGTCTGTGGTTTTGAGGCTGTAAAAGCACTTGCAAAAGAAAATCCCCAGAAAATAAGACGGTTTTATTATACTGAAGAAAGAATGAATTCTTTTGGGGAATTATGTAGATCACTTGCAAAAAGAAAGGCTCCGTACAATAAAGTAAAAGATGAAAATGAATTAGAAAAACTTTGCGGAAGTGTTCACCATCAGGGTGTGGTTGCAATGATTGAGCAGCCGGAAATTAACCCTTTGGACAGCGATGTGACTAACGAATGGCTGCACGAAAAAGAGACTGCTTTGATCCTTGACCGCGTTGGTAATGCAAATAACCTTGGTGCGATTGTAAGAAGCGCAGCTTTTTTTGGTGTTAAAAATGTTATTATTCCTTTGGATGAAGCTCAGTCTTCGATTACAACAAGTTCGTACCGGGTTGCGCAAGGCGGAATGGAATATGTAAATATTTATTCTGTAAAGTCGATAGTCCGTTTGCTGGAAGCAATGAAAGGAAAAATGCTTCGTTTTGGTACAGATGTAAATGCAACTCAGCCAGTAGGAAAGTTAAAAGAATTAAGCGCAAATAAATCGGCTTTAATAGTTCTTGGAAATGAAGAGCACGGAATTTCAAAACAGGTAAAAGAAAATTGTGATGAACTTATTATAATTCCTAATACAAGCACATTTGGAAAAAGCGCTGAGCGTCCCATTGAAAGTTTGAATGTTGCGCAGGCGGCCGCAATTGTCTTGTATGAGATGAGAAAATAAAAAACTTATTTGCAATGTCTGGCACTTTTTTTTAGAAGGAAAATTTATTCAATAAGTATATAAAAAAATCGGTGGTCAAGAGATTTTTTTGCCCTTAAACCACCGATTTTTTTTAAGATATTTTTGTTAACGGTTCATTTCTGACTGTTTGCCTTTTGTCTGATGAGCCTTGATAATCGCTTCGATTTCGCGGAAGTCGGAAACTGGAAGGTCTCCGAAAATTGTATTTTTTGTAGCACAAGTTGCGTTGCCGAATTCAACGGCTTTTTGAGCATCATCGTAATGAAGAAGTCCAAAAAGAACGCCAGCACAATAAGCGTCGCCAGAACCAATGCGGTCAACAACGTCAATGTCTTTGTAAGGTTCTTCACGATAGAATTTGTCCAGACGTTTTAAATACACTGTCGAACCAAATGAATGAACTTTTGGACTGATTACTTCGCGTTGTGAAGTTGCAATCAACTGAATATTTGGATAATCGCGACAGAACTGCCTATGCATGTCTTCGAGAGTTCCTTTCATTTGGAACATACGGTGGCAACTTTCTTCGGAAATAAAAAGAACATCGACATAAGGTAGAACGTGTTTAATTGTTTCGCGGGCTGTTTCTTCGTCCCAAAGTGTTGCACGGTAGTTTACGTCAAACGCAATCTGAGTCCCTTCTGCCTTGAATTTTTTTATCATGTTGATTGCGAGATTACGAGTTGCTTCGCTCAAAGCTAGAGTGATTCCTGACGTGTAAAACATTCTTGCTTTTTTATAAATGTCTTCTGGAATTTCAGATTCCTTGATTTTTGTGATGGAAGAATTTTTTCGGTCGTAAACAACTGTCGGTTTGCGCGGATAAGCTCCGTTTTCGTAAAAATAAATTCCGACACGGGCCTCTGGAGATTCGTCCCAAATGATAAAGTCATCGCTGACAGAAGATGAGCGGATACGGTTTTTGATGAAAGTTCCAAGTTGATTTTTTGGAAGACGGGTGATAATTCCAGAACGGCAGCCTAAAAGAGAAACTCCACAGGCAACATTGAGTTCTGCTCCGCCCGCATGTTTTTTAAAAGAGTCGCTTTTGTAAATAAGTTCATTTACTGGAGGAGAAAGACGAAGCATTGTTTCTCCAAAAGTAATTAAATCAAATTCTTTGTGTTCGTAGAAAGCACCTTTTTTATCCATAAATCGCCTCAATTTAAAATTTCGTACGGATATTAGTTTAATGTTTAAAAGAAAATGGAACAAGTAGAATTATGAAAATTTTTCGCTTCTGTAAAACTTCGGCTGGCTTTGCGTGGACTTTTAATTTGGTGTCAATTATACTAGATGATATGGCAAAAAATGAAAAAAATAGAAAAAACTCGACAGGATTGGCTTTTGCTTGCTGGATTCTTGGATTTTTGATTCTTTTAATTGTATTTTTGGTAAAACAGGACGATATATATTCAAATTTAAAAACGACGCGATTTTTTGAACGCCTTTTTGGAACCACTCCGGAATTTATTCAAAAGCATGAAGTAAAAGAAAAAAAAGTACCGGAAATTGAAACCGTTATTGAATTGAAAACAGAAACAAAGCAAAGTTCTCAAGAAAACTTGGGAACAGAAGTGTTGCCTTCGGTTGAAAAATTTGATGAAAATAAATCGGCAAATGAAGATGTTCCTGACCAGAAAAAACAAAATCAGAGTGAAGGAATAAAAAAGACCGAAAAAACGGAAGAAAAACCGCAAGTTGCAAAAAATGAGGGAAAACAAGAAAAAAGCACGGAAAATTCTCCGGCAAATATAAAAAAAGAAGAAAAAACAAAAGCTCCTGAAAAGAAAACTATTACTGTAACTAACCAAAAAATTTATTTTGTTTATATTGGCGAAGATGGAACTTTGAGCAGAAAAATGATTACGCGGGCTGTTGAAAAAAATGATTCGCCGCTTGTGACTAATATGAATATTTTGCTTGCTGGACCAAATGCGCAGGAAAGTGCTCGCGGTTATAGAAGTTTGATTCCTGAGGGAACAAGGCTTTTGTCGGCTTCTGTGCGTGATGGTATTGCCTATTTGAATTTTAATGAGCAATTTGAGTTTAATACGGTCGGAATGGACGGTTATCAGGCTCAGCTTATGCAGATTGTTTATACTGCGACAGAATTTGGAACGGTAAACAGCGTGCAGTTTTTGATTGAAGGTCAGAAAAAAGAGTATTTGGGAAGTGAAGGAATTTGGATTGGAAGTCCGCTTTCGCGTTCAAGTTTTAATTAAAAAAATGTGGCAGGGATTGTAAGGGCGGCGAAGCCGGACACTGGACTGAACGAGAGCAGCGAGTGAAGGAAGCGGCTGGAGCCGAAAGGCGGAACCCTGAAAAGCCCGATTTTTGCGATGCAAAAAGCCACCCAAAAATTCAAAAAATTATTTTGCCGAATACGATTTTATAATTGAATCGAAATATTTGCTGTTTTTGCTATAGACTCCTTGAAAAACGGTCAAAGACATTATTGCGAGGTGGTTTTCGTCGAGATGTGTCAAAATTTTGAAGTCACGCGTGAAAGATTTTGAAATGTCGTTAAAAAACAAGTTTGACACTTTTGTTCCTGAAGATGCGGTTTCTAATTTTTGCAATTGAGAATAAGGATAAGTTCCGTCTGTGCCGAGTGTGAATTTTTGTAAAAGAGTGTCGGAAACGGTTGCTTTTTGTGCGGAATCGGTTTTTGAAAGGTCGATTATGTCGAAAGCGAGAATTGCGCTGTTTGAAAGTGTGTAAAAATTTTCGGCTTTTGCTGTCCACTGACTGTCGAGAGTGATTTTTTGGGTGAAGCCGGAAGTTTTTTTATAGGTGATTTTTTGTTTTTCGGCTTTTTTGTTGAGTGAAAATGAATGCTGGTCTTCGGTTTTTACAGGAAGTCCTTCAAATGCACTGAAATTTTCGTCGGAAGAAGAAGAAAGTTGACCTGCGGTTACAAGGTTAAAAACGATTTTTCCAGTTGAGTCTTCGATTGATTTTACGTTGAAAATTGGAATGAACGGGTCGAAATTGATTTTTACCTCGCCGCCAAATTGTTCAAATTCCTGTGGAACGGTAATTTTGTCTTCGATAAAGCCGTTTTGAGAAGCTTTTTGGAGGCGGGCTGTAAGTTCGTAAAGCATATCGTGAAGGTAATTGATTATGTCTGTGTCTTCTGGAGAAATTGCGGAAATTATGCGTTCGCCGGTGAGCTCAACGTATTTTTTTGTAATGTCGAGAGAAAAAAGAATTTGAATGTCTTTTTTTGGTAAAAGTGGCTTGATGTCTGTTTTTGACGGTGCAAAATAGCGAAGACCGTAAGTTCCTTCATCGTAGAAAATAATTCCGAAATATGATTCGCGCTCAAAGCTTTTGTCTTCGTAATAAACGAACTGTCCCGACAAATCCGGAATTTTTTTTGTTACGCCCGGAAGTGCAAAAAGACAAGAAAAAAATGAAAAAAACAAAACTGAAAAAAAGGATTTTTTTGAAGGAACGGATTTCATATTTCCTCGATTGAAAAAAAAAGTGAAAAAAGACGGTCATTTTGCTTTTGCCGATTTGGGTTTTAGTTTAATGACCGTTTTTTATTTTGATGACGATTTTTTTAAACTCAAAGTTTGAAAAATTTGCATTTTGAGCTTAAAAAAGTTTATGCTTGAAGTTTTGCGAGTTCGTCTTTTACAAATTGAATTGCTTTTTCTGCTGCGCTTTCTGCTGGAACAAGTTCTGCTTCGGCTGCGCTGCGTGGTTTGAATTCAACATTTGGAAGATTTTTGTCGCCGACTGTAATTCTGAGAGGAATTCCAATCAGTTCCATATCGGCAAATTTAACTCCAGGGCGTTCGTCGCGGTCGTCAAGAAGGACTTCGATTCCTGCTTTTGTGAGTTTCTCGTAAATTGTGTCGGCAACTTCTTTCATTGCTCCGTTGTATTTGATTGGAACGATGCAAACTTGGAACGGTGCAACTGACATTGGCCAGATAATGCCTTTCTCGTCGTTGTTTTTTTCGATGATTGAGGCGAGTGTGCGGTCAACGCCGATTCCGTAGCAGCCCATTGTCGGTTCTGCCGGTTTGCCGTCTTTTGCAAGGAAAGTTACGTGCATTGACTTTGTGTATTTGTGACCGAGCTTGAAGATGTGGCCGAGCTCGTTTCCTTTTCTTGTATAGAAAGTTTCGCCACAGAGAGGGCATTTGTCGCCTTCTTTTACTGTGCGGACGTCTGCATTGATGTATGGGACGAAGTCGCGTAGCGGTTCAACGTGAATAATGTGATAGCCGTCTTTTCCAGAGCCTGCGATTGCATCGTGCATTTTTGCCTCGCCGTCTTTTACGACAGAATAATCAACTACGAGCGGACATTTTGCTGTAACCGGGCCGACAAAACCGTGTGGAGCGCCTGCGTATTCAAGAACTTCTTCTGCCTCTGCAAGGACAACTTCTGATGCTTTGAGGGTTGCTGCAAGTTTTGCTTCGTTTACGTCTAAATCTGCGCGGATAAGGACACAAACATAAGAAAGTGGATAGTAATCACCGGCAGGGTCTTTTACTCTCTTCCATTTGTCTGCGCCGTTTGCGCCTGTCATGTCGAGTGATGAGTTGATTACGCGGTAAATGAGAGCCTTGATGAACATTTTTGGTGATTCGTCAAAGAATTTTTCCATATCTTCGATTGAGAAAACGTTTGGAGTTGCTACTATTTCGACAGGGAGCTCTGTTTTTGACGGTTTTTCGCCTTTTTTGTTCACAGAGTCATCGCTTTTGCACCATGCTTTTTCAACGTTAGCCGCAAAACCGCATTTTTCGTTCGGGCAGATAATCAAAGTGTCATCGCCGATTGGGGATTCAACCATGAATTCTTCTGAACCGCTTCCTCCCATTGCGCCTGAGTCCGCGCGCACTGGAATGATTTTGAGTCCAAGACGTTTGAATATGCGGAAATATGCTTTCTCGTAGAGTTTGTATGATTCATCAAGAGACTCGTCGTCAGCGTTCATTGTGTAGCCGTCCGCCATTATGAACTCGCGGCCGCGCATTACGCCGTATCTTGGGCGGATTTCATCTCTGTATTTTGTGTTGATCTGGTAAAGATTTACAGGGAGCTGCTTGTAAGAACTGAGTCCGTCGCGGACAATCGCAGTAAATGCTTCTTCTGCAGTTGGAGAAACAACCATGTCCTGTTCACCGCGGTTTTTTGCTTTGAGCATTTGTGAGCCCATAGTTTCCCAACGGCCAGATTCTTTCCAGATGTCGCCTGGGAGAATTACTGTTGGCTTAAATTCAAGGGCTTCAGCTGTATTGTTCCATTCCTCGCGGATTATTTGTTCGAGTTTATAAAGTGAGCGCAGTCCAAGCGGAAGATAAGTGTAAAGTCCGTTTCCGAGTTTGCGGGTGATTCCTGCTCTGAGCATAAGTTTGTGGCTTGCGATTACGGCTTCTGCCGGAGCTTCGCGGAGCGTTGAAATATAAAATTTTGAAGTTTTCATGATTTATATATTTTATTGAAATAAAACTTTAGTGGCAACTAACCGAAAAAATGTGTGATAAGGAATAAAAATAATTGAAAATGTTATGGAAAAAAAATGGGCTGAATAAGCGAATTTCGGTGAACCTGTCAATTCGGCTTATTCAACCCAAAAAAGTGAATTAGTTGCAGTTTAACGTCAAGTGGCGTGGAAGACCGTCAACCATAATCGGACTAAGTTCTGCCTGAATTAAAGGGTGAATGTAGTGAATCAAGTCTTTTGTAACATGGTCGTCACCAGAAATCCATTCAAGAGGAACTTTCTTTTCAACATTTGCAATGTCGCGAACGTCGGCAGTTTCTGTAATGCACATATATGGATCGTCAGAAACGCGCTTAAGAACAACAACTTTGCCTGTTTCACCCTCAAATGCTGCTTTTACGGCAGCTCCGCCAACATTGAAAGCTTCTGTAATGTCAGTGCGGCTTGAAATATGGGCGGCACAACGCTGGAGAGTTGAAAGCTCGATTGCACGAGCCTTTACTCCAAGTTCAAGCTGAAGTTTTGTTGCGAGAAAACTTGCGGTTCCAGACATTTGCTTGTGACCAAAAGCATCGACTGAATCAGCGTGCTGGCCGAGTTCAAAAACATAACGTCCGTCAGGAAGTTTAATTCCTTCAGAAACAGCGATAACAACGGATTTTCCAGAAGAGGAAAGTTCTTTTACGCGGGTAATGAACATATCGATATTGAAAGGTTTTTCTGGAAGATAGATTAAATCAACTCCTTCGCAATCTTCTGATTTAGAAAGAGCAGAAGCTGCGGTAAGCCAGCCTGCATTGCGGCCCATAACTTCAACAACAGTTACAGTTGGATAATCGTAAACAAGACCATCGCGAATAATTTCTTTCATTGTAGAAGCGATGAATTTTGCCGCTGAACCAAAACCTGGTGTGTGGTCTGTAATTGCCAAATCGTTGTCGATTGTTTTTGGCACGCCAATAAAGCGGATTGGGCTTTTGATTTCTTCAGCATACTGCGAAAGCTTTGCAATTGTGTCCATTGAGTCATTTCCGCCGATGTAGAAGAAATACTCAATTTCGAGTTCTTTTAAAATTGCAAAGATTTTTTCAAAAGTTGCTTTGTCGCTGGCAACGTCAGGAAGCTTATAGCGGCAAGAACCGAGATAAGAAGACGGAGTTCTTTTTAAAAGATCTATTTCCATTGTTGAACGGATTTTCTGGGACAAATCAACATACTGACGGTCGAGAAGTCCTTTGATACCGTGAAGCATACCATAAACTTTTTTTGCACCACGATCTCTAGCGGTTTGATAAACGCCGGCGAGTGATGAATTGATTACTGCTGTAGGTCCGCCAGACTGTCCAACAATTACATTTCCAATCATAAATTTCTCCATTAATTTTTAAAGTTAAAACTTTTTGTTAAAAAACCTTTTTATATAATATCACTAAAACACGGGAATAGAAACAAGAAATTTTATTTTAAAGTTTTAATTGTGTTAAAAATAAAAAATAAGCTTTTTTAGAACGAATACAAAGAATTTTTTGTCATTTTTAGACATTCAGCGCAACTAAATATATAGAAAGATGAAAAGTTTTTATGAGTGGACTTTTTTGTTTGTGGCAGGGATTGTAGGGGCGGCAAAGCCGTTGGCGAATAGCCAATGAAGCGTTAGCGGAACCCCGAAAAGCCCGGTTTTGTGCAGCTTAGCGGAACAAAAAGCCACCCATAAACTTGAAATCGAATTTTGTATTTTTTTATTGGAGGAAAAATGAAAAGAAAAAATTTTAGGAAAATGGCGGAAATTTTAGTTTTGGCGGTTTGTGTTTGGCTTTTGTTCGGCTGTTCACATGGTTCTTCTAGCGGAGAGATGGCGGAAAATGAAAATTTTGAATACGGGAGCACAAAAGTTACGGTTTTTGTTCCGGATTATGCAAAAAGTATAAAAGAAAATACTCGTGTTGTTGCGACGCAGACAAATGCTGTAAAACTGGCATATAAAAGTGGCGATGAATTTGTCTGGCTGGAAGAGTTGGATTTTTCTTGCGCGGAGAAGATTGAAACTGAGGAAAATTCTCAAGAAAGTTATGTTCCCGGAAGTAATTATGTGTTTACGTTTGAAGGAATTCCGTGCGGAATTTATGCTGAAGGCGAAATTGAAATACATCTTTTGGATAAAAATGGAAAAACAGTTTCTAAAGGAAAAAATTCTAAGGAAATTGAAATTTTGACGGAAGAAACGGCGGTTGCAAGTTTTTATGCAGTTCCGGTTGAAGTTGAAGCAGGGGATTTTTCTCTTTCTGAAAACGAAATGAAATTTGTAAAAATAAAGACTGAAGCTGGATATGATTACGAAATTTCTGTTATTCTTGGAGAAAATGACTCTTTGTATCCGAATTTGGCAGTTTTTTATGCTGACGGTTCCTTAAAAGATTTAGTTTGCCTGGAAAACGGAACTTTAAAGCTTGACAGTGCCGAAACAAATGCAACGTATTTTGTTGGAATCTGGACGGTGGATTTTGAAATTTCTTCGTGTTCGGTTGTTTGTAAAAAGCTTAAAAATGAAGTTGATGAAGATGAAAATAAAAACTGCGGAAATTTAATTGCAAAAATTGATTTTGCCGAAAGCGATTTTTTTTGTTTGAACTGCGGAATTCACTACGAAAGCCAGGAAGAAGCGGAAAAATGCTGCTTTGAAGAAGGTTGTCCAAATTTTGGACAACCTAAATTTGTAGTTGCCGGGCAATATAAAATGGGTGTAAACGGCGGATTCCAAAAACAGGCGGCAAATGAAGGATTTCAAACTGTAAATAATATTAGGGTAAGTACAAAAATTGATGAAAATTTTGCGGTGCTTGAATTAAAGAGTAAAGAACAGCAGGGATTTGTGGAATTTTCGGTTGAAAAAAAGATGTATTTGACGGTTACAGAAATATTGGGAAGTTCACAAAAAGAACAATATGGAATTTCAATTGCTTCAAAAGACGGAGAAGCGAGTTTTGAGGGTGAAATTGTTTCTACAGAAGAGTTGCCGAAGACCAAAACAGGAAGTACAGACATTGCCGGGAAAAAAATTACGTTGACGGCAGGGACTTACAGGCTTGGTGCGCATCAGGCAGGAGTAAAAGCAAAACTGTCGGAACTGCTGTTTGAGGAATTTGAAGAATAAGTTTTTTTGTTAAATTTTTTAAGGAAGATTTACAGAAAGTTTGGTTGAAATAAAAAAAACAGCCTTTGATTATTATTTTGAAATAATTGAAGGCTGTTTTTTGCAAATCGATTTTTGAAAATGTCTGCGTCTTTTTTTTGCTGAGGCTAAAAGGCACAGAAGAATTTTATAATTCTTCGTGGATATAGCGTTTTATGGCTTTTTGCTCCAGTTTGTCTTGCAATTCGAATTTTTTAATTGCCCAGCTTATTGTCTTTACGCTAATCATCATTGCGAGGATGATTCCTGCAAAAAGTATAAAAGGAAGCAAAACATTTACTGAAATTCCGTTTGCAATAACTGGAAATTTTGAGAGGAAAATAAAACTTCCTCCAACCAATACGAGTTCTATTGCAAGTCCGAGTATTATATTAAAAAGTGCGACGCAAAGATTGAAAACTAAAGTTCTATCGTGAGTTGTCATTTTTTCTCCCATAAAAACACCACGTTAGCGGCGAGCCACGGATGGCGAGAATCATAGTTTGTGAAAGCAACGCTTGAACAAACTGCAATGATAAAAAATACAGGGATGTAATTTTTATCATGTCTCCTTATTTGAATTTGATTTTTTTACTGTAAATGCGAATGAGATTAAAAGAAGAATTCCGCAGACTACAACCGCCGCGTCTGCAACATTAAATGTTGGCCAGCGGTCCATTCCAAAAATTCCGTAGAATTTTACATCAATAAAATCAATTACGCCTTCTTTGCGGAAAAAACGGTCGATTAAATTTCCAAGTCCGCCGCCGGCAATTCCTGCAATTGCCCATCTTTGAAGTGAGCTGAATTCGTCGTTTCTAAAATAGACAATAAGCACTAAGATAATTACAAACAACGGAACTATGCGGAATAAAAAGGCTCTTGCAGTTAAAGACCAGCCCTGCCCTATGCTGAATGCAATTCCTGGATTGCAAACGTGTATAATTCTTAAAAAATCACCAAAAAAAGAAGAGCCCATGCTTGGTGGAAAAGTAAGCGGAATAATTTTTACAATTAACTGCTTTGTAATCTGATCTGCAGCGATTACAAGAAGCATTAAAATAAGTGGAATCAATTTTTTTGAAAGAGACGTTTTTGTTTTAAATTCCACAACGATATTTTCTGTGTCCATAAATTGAAAGTATAAAAGAATAAAAGTTTATAGTCTATAGTTTTTAATTAGCTGTAGACATTCAAAAAAAGAGCGGTTTGTTTTTTATGTTTCATTCAGATTCTATCTGTTCTGCGGTTTTATTTGCCAGGTAGCGTGGAATAAAGAGAGAAGAATCTCTTGAAAGTCCGTATTTTTTCGCAAGAGGAATATTTGTCTGTTCGATAAATCCAAATTTTGAAGTTTTGTATTCTTGAATTGTGTTTAAACTGAAAAATCCTGCGGTTTGAACTCCTGCATTTTCTGTAATCTGGCAGATTGACTTAAAATCGAGGCTGTCAAACACAAAAAAGAGCGGAAAATCTTTTCCATAAAGTTTTTGCGCAAGTTTCGCGAGCGCTTTGTATGAATTTGTGTGATTTAATTTTGCCGCCATGGTTTCGCTTTTTTGAAAATTATTTTTGTCGTTTAAAAACATAAATTTTCTGAAAATACGCGAATTGAGAATTCCAGGAAGATAAAGGCAGTCGTGCGAATAAAAATCTGCCGCTAAAACCGTAAAGCCTTTTTTTGACAAAAAAAGCAGATAAGGTTCATAATCTTGAGTTTCGGCAGTTTCGCTCCCGCAAAAAACAATTATTGGTTTTTGTTTTTTTTGCGTCAATTCTTGTGTTGGAGCAGGGAGTTCAAGCGTTGTAGTTTCTGTATTTTCTGAAAAAATTTTCTTTAATTCAGTTTTTTCTGAAGAAATTGTCAACGGTTCATAGATTTTTAAGGTTCCTGTTGAGCTGTAGAAAAAATCGCCTGGCAAAAGCTGTTCAAATCCGTGCGAAATGCTTCCGCTCAGACGGTAAACTGTTTTTTTTGAATTGAAATTTTTTTGTTCAATTTTTACAGGACGGTTTAAAATCAAAAATACTGCCGAAAAAACAATCAAAATCAATTCCAAAATGCTAAAAACTGAAAATAAAGCCGAATATCTGTCGACAAAAACTCTTGAAAAAAGTCTTAAAATTGCACGGAAATTTGTTGCGAAAACGATAAATGAAAGAGCTGCAAGAAAGATGTTTGGTACGGTTAAATTCCACAAAAAAATATTTGCGAGAGAAAGAAAAAATGCAATTGGAGCAAGAACAGAGCAAGAGTCAATTGTTAAATTTCGTGCAAAAAAGAATCTTACACAGACTATAAATAACAAAAAAACAATTAGCATTTGTGAAAGAAAAGCGTCAAACATATGTTTATAATAGTGAAAAGTTGAGTTATAATCTATAAATAGCTATGCCACCTGTTAAAAAAGTAAAACTCGATTTGTCAAAAATCAAAATGGCCATAAGGGCTGGAATTCCTCTTTCGATAACGACTTATACTCTTCCGCGAGAAATGGAAGCTTATATCGATTCGGTGTTGAAGGCGTTCTTAAACGAATTGAATCAAAATCAAATGTCAGAATATTTGACGTATTGTTTGAACGAGCTTTTGACAAACGGTAAAAAAGCAAATACAAAGAGAATCTTTTTTAAGCAGAAAAATCTCGATATTTTTAACGCAGAGCAATATTCTGAAGGTATAAAGAATTTTAAGAGGGAAACACTCTCTAATATTCGTTATTACCTTGATTTGCAGAAAAAAGCCGGACTTTACGTAAAACTTATTCTTCAGGCGCGCAACAATAAAATCAAAATTGAAGTTCGTAATAATTCCGAATTGACAGTTGAAGAATACAAACGAATGCATGACAAACTCAGCCGGGCTCAGCAGTATACTTCGGTTGATCAGGCAACGAATCAGGTTCTTGATGAAACAGAAGGTGCTGGACTTGGGCTTATAATTATGATTTTGATACTGGAAAAAATTGGACTTACAGAAGAAAATTTCCAGATTTTGTGCGAAAATGGCGAAACAATTACAAGAATAATTCTTCCGCTGGACGAAAAAACTCAAAATAATTTAAGTGTTGTAAGCCGGGAATTTGTCAATTTGATTGATGAGTTGCCGCAATTTCCAGATTCCGTCATGCGGATAAACCGTCTTTTAAACAACCCGGATTCGAAAATGAGCGAAATTGCTACGCTTATTTCCAGCGACATTTCCCTTACTTCCGATTTGTTAAGACTTGTAAATTCTGCAACTTTTGCCCTGGCTTCTCCTTGCCGAAGTATTTCTGACGCTGTTAAACTTGTAGGAATTCGCGGAATAAAAAATATGATTCTTTCTGTAAGTTCAATGAATGTTTTGAATACACTTGGAGAAGAAACAAAAGCCTTGTGGACACACGCTTATCGTGTAGCTTTTTATACTTACAATCTGGCAAGAAATTTTTATTCATCGGATAGAACTATAGTCGAAGATTCTTATATCTGCGGTCTTTTGCATGATATGGGAAAATTGATTTTTGAAACAACTCATCCTGCGTACATAAACCGGATAAAAGACATTTGCGCTCAAAAAGGAATTCAGCCGGATATTTTTGAAAAACTTGTCGCTGGTGTAAACCATGGAGAAATTGGTGCCTTAATTGCAGAAAAGTGGAACTTTCCGGAAGTTATTGTTTCTGTAATTCGGCATCATCACGAACCTGACCTTGCTCCGGAAAATGTTAAAAAGCTGACCGAAATTGTTTATCTTTCGGATATGATTGCGCATTATCAGATAAAAGATATTGATTTTTATCAGTTTGATCAGGAAGTTTTGGCAAAATTTCATATTACAAACGAAATTCAGATGCAAAAAATTAGCGACAGTTTGGAAAAGGCTTTTGACAAAGAGTCGCAGTAAATTCGATTTTTTTACAAACAGAATTTATGCGGCTCTTCTGTAAAATTTTACGCAGATTTCATTGCAAAAAAGACAGAGAAAAAGTGCAGGACGCTTCCTGCGATTACAAAAAGATGGAAGATTGAATGTGCCCATTTTACGCTTTTTGCGCTGTAAAATGCAAATCCGACTGTATAAATAAGTCCGCCCCAAATAAGCATTGAAAAACTTAATTTTGGCAATGCGTTTTTTAATGGAATAAAAGCGGCTAAAACAAGCCAGCCCATTAAAATATAAGTGATTGAACTAATTTTTCGCATTTTATTGCCAAAAACTGAGTAGATTGTAATTCCTAAAGCGGCAAGTCCCCAGATTATTCCAAACATTGTCCAGCCGAACGCTCCGCCGAGATTTACAAGGCAATATGGCGTGTATGTTCCTGCAATTAAAAGATAAATAGAAACATGGTCAAAAATTTGGAATACTTTTTTTACGCGCATATTTGTAAAAGCATGGTAAAGACAAGACATTGTGTAAAGAAGAATCATTGATGCGCCGTAAATGGAAACGCTCGTAATTACCATTGGTCTTTTTGGCGAAAAAACAATTAAAAGTACGATTGCTGCAATTGCCAGAAGCGAACCCGCTCCATGGCTTACGGAATTGAAAATTTCTTCGCCCAAAGTGTAAGGTTTGACAGGTGACTTTTTGTTTGGTTCAAAAGCTTTGTTTTCTGTTTTGAGTGTCATAATTTTCCTCGCATTTTTGTGAATTTGTTTTCTGAAAAATTAGACACTCTTTTTGTAAAAAGGTTGCATTTTTTTTGCATGCGTTAGGGATTGCTGGCCGCGTAAGCGGTTCGGACGCGCCTGCGCGGCTGAACGGAAAAATTGCGCAGCAATTTTATAACGCAAAAGCCCGGCTCAATAAAAACGGTTAGTTTTTATTGAGAAACGCCCTGACTTTCTTTTTTTAGATTTTTCCAGGCAAAAAAGAAAATTGGAAGTTCAACTGCGAGCATTGCAATCCAGCCGGCGAGACAAGCATAGGCTGTTCCGATAATTCCAAACATTTTGCAGAAAATAAAACTGAAAATTACGCGGAAAATTATCTGGGATGTTGTCGAGATTACGGTTATTTTTATGTCGCCTGTTCCGCGGAAAAATGCCTGAATTCCGTTGGTTGTTGCCGGCAAAAAGTAAAGGCAGGCCATGACAAAAAGATATTTTTCGCCAAGACGCAAAACTTCGCTTTCGTTTTGTCCTGCAAAAAGCAAAACCAGCTGTTTTCTAAAAAGAATAACCAAAATTGACGTAACAATAATATAAATCCATTCGAGCGAAAAGCCTTTTAAAAAACCTTCACGCTGGCGGGCCGGCTTTTTTGCTCCGCGGTTTTGAGCCATAAAGGTTGTGATTGTGTGTCCAATGCTCTGGGTCGGTTGGTAGCAAAAATCGTCAATTTTTGTTCCGGCGTTGAAAGTTGCGATTGCATCAACTCCAAGAGGATTGACCGCGCACTGAACCAAAAGTTTTCCGACATACAAAACGCATTGCTGCAAGGCCGTTGCCCAGGAATAATTGACTGTCCGCAATATAAGCGAGCGTTCAACTTTGAATTCCCGCGGTTTTAGTGCGAGAAGCGGAACTTTTTTGTAAACATAGATGATTATTAAAATACAGCTGATTAACTGAGAGGCAACTGTTGCATAGGCCGCTCCGTGCATTTCAAAACCGCAGACAGCAACTAAAAAGTAGTCGAGAATTCCATTTAAAACCGCGCTTATTGCAACACAGATGATTGGAGAAGTTGAATCTCCGGCAGCGCGCAAGGCGGAAGCGTAAACATTGTAAAAAAAAGTAAAAATCAGTCCGGCGAATACGACGCGGAGATAATTTGCTGTGTGTTCGATTAAATCTTCGGGACAGCGGATTGCACGCAAAAGTTGTTTTACAAAAATAAAGCACACGACGCTTACGGCAAGAGTAAAGCAAAAACCAATTGCTATTGTAGTGCTGATTTCGTTTTTAAGTTTTTTTTCGTCTTTTGCGCCGTAAAACTCCGACATGATTATGCTGGCGCCAAGACAGATTCCAACGATAAGAAAAATCATGATATTCATTACGGGATTTGCAATTCCGACAGCGGCAAGACATTCTTTTCCTGCAAAACGGCCGAGAATTATCGAATCGACTGCATTATAAGTCAATTGAAAAAAATTTCCCAAAATCAAGGGAATTGCGTAGTTTATAAGCTGCGGATATGTTTTTCCGACTGTAAAATCTTTCATTTTGAATGCCTCGTAATTTTTACGGCAATTTTGAAGATTTTTTAGAAATTGCTGTATTTTTTTGGGGAAAATTGTGAACTTTTTTATTTGGGGCCATTTTGGACTGTCCATTTTTTTATGCAGCTGTTGCGTTTTTCAAAAATTTTCATTTGACGACGCAACTTTTGCATATTTTGTTTTTGGACAGTCCAAAACCGAGTCTTTCAGAGTTCCGGCTTTCGCCTGCATTGCTTCACTTTGTTCCGCAACGCGCTTTGCGCGCTCTTACAGCCTCTTGTCCGAAATTTACTGTTTTATCATCGCGTGATATTCTTGCAATGATTTTACTCCGCCCTCGCCGCCTTTTCCGTTCTTTACAGCCTCGATTCCCTGAACTGCGGCATAAGCGCCTGCCAAGGTCGTAATGTAAGGAACTTTGTATTTAAGGCACGCCTTGCGGATTGTCTTTCTGTCCTCGGCATAATTGCGTTTTGCCTTTGGTGTGTTGATTACAAGGCAGACTTCCTTGTTCATAATTATGTCTACAACGTCCGGGCGGCCGGCGCCAATCTTGTTCACTTCCTCGCATTTGATTCCGTTTTCGCGGTAGAATTCAGCAGTTCCCTGCGTGCATACAAGAGTGAATCCTAGCTTAGAAAGAGTTTTTCCGATGTAAAGAACCTGTCCTTTTAAGCCTTCTTTGTCGCTAAGAGAAATCAGGACTTTCTTGTTTTCCCACGGAGCTGGAGCGTGCGGCAGTTCTGCGCCTGCGGCTTCCTGAGCCTTGTAGAAAGCGAGCGGGAAGTTGTCTGAAAGCCCGAGAACCTCGCCAGTCGAGCGCATTTCAGGTCCGAGAATCGGGTCAACGCCCGGAAATCTCGCCCACGGAAGAACTGCCTCCTTCGCTCCAAAATACGGAATAACCTTGTCTTTAAGCCCGAGAGATTTTAATGATTCTCCGAGCATCATTCTTGTGGCAAGACGAGCCATCTGAGTGTCGCAGACTTTGGAAACGAGCGGAACGGTGCGGCTTGCGCGCGGATTCGCCTCAATCACATAGACTTTTCCGTCCTCAATCGCGTACTGCATATTCATAAGACCGCAGACATGGAGAGCTTCGGCAATTTTCTTTGTGTATTCCTTGATTGTCTCAAGATTTGCAAGCGGAATTGAAACCGGAGGAATAACGCATGCTGAGTCTCCAGAATGGATTCCTGCAAGCTCGATATGCTCCATAACTGCCGGAATATAAACATGCTCAGAATCTGCAAGCGCGTCTGCCTCGCATTCAAGAGCATTCTTAAGGAAGCGGTCGATAAGAAGCGGGCGGTCAGGAGTAACGCCGACAGCCTTTTCAACATACTCGCGCAAAGTTTTTTCGTCGTAGATAACTTCCATTCCCCGTCCGCCAAGTACAAATGACGGACGAATCATAATCGGATAGCCGATTTTGTCTGCAATTGCCTTTGCCTCGTCAAAATTAACAGCCATTCCGCTTTCCGGCATCGGGATTTCGAGTTTTTCCATCATGTGGCGGAACAAGTCGCGGTCTTCGGCAATATCGATAGAGTCGATTGAAGTTCCGAGAATATTCACGCCGTTTTCCTGAAGCTCGCGCGCAATATTGAGCGGAGTCTGTCCTCCAAACTGAACGATAACTCCAAAAGGCTTTTCTTTTTCGTAAATCTGAAGAACATCCTCAGTTGTTACAGGCTCAAAATAAAGCTTGTCCGAAGTGTCATAGTCTGTGGAAACTGTCTCAGGGTTGCAGTTCACGATTATTGTCTCATAGCCAAGCTCTTTGAGCTGCATTGCGGCGTGGCAGCAGCAGTAGTCGAACTCGATTCCCTGTCCGATTCTGTTAGGTCCGCCGCCAAGAATCATTACTTTTTTCTTGTTGTCAGTGGCAACAGAAGTGTCTTCTTTTGCGTTGTATGTTGAGTAATAATAGCAGGCATTTTCTACTCCGCTTACAGGAACTCTGAGCCATGCTTCCTTAATTCCAAGCTCGTTGCGGCGTTTGCGGATGTCTTTTTCTGCAACCTTGAGAATTTTTGAAAGATATTTGTCGCTGAATCCGTCTTTTTTCGCCTTAATCAAAAGCTTGTCTTCCGGAACGCGTCCTGGATTTTTGAGCATTTCTTCCTCAAGGTCAACCATTTCCTTCATTTCTTTGAGGAAATATTCTTTTACGTAAGTGATTTTTGAAAGAGTCTCAAGCGGAACGCCTTTTCTGATTGCCTCATAAAGCTGAAAATATCTTTCAGAAGAAGCGGTCTTGAGCATTTCGCAAAGCTCCTCGGCAGATTTTTTGTTAAAGTCTTTTGCAAAGCCAAGTCCAGCGCGTCCGTTTTCGAGACCGCGGATTGCTTTTTGGAAAGTTTCTTTAAAATTCTTTCCAATCGCCATAACTTCGCCGACAGCTTTCATTGAAGTTCCAAGCTCATCCTTCGCTCCGCGGAATTTTTCAAAAGCCCAGCGAGCAAATTTAAGAACAACGTAGTCTCCGTCAGGCGCGCCGCCCAAAGTGTATTTTTCCAAAGTTCCGTCGCGCCAGTAAGGAATTTCGTCAAGCGTGAGACCGGCAGCAAGTTTTGCAGAAATCAAGGCAATCGGAAATCCTGTCGCCTTTGAAGCGAGAGCCGAAGAGCGCGAAGTTCTTGGGTTGATTTCGATGATTACGATTCTTCCGTTTTTAGGATTGTGCGCAAACTGAACGTTTGTTCCGCCGATTACGCCGATATTCTCGACGATTTTAAATGCCATTTTCTGGAGTTTCTGTTCAAGCTCCTTGTCAATCGTCATAAAAGGAGCGGCGCAGAAAGAGTCTCCTGTGTGAACTCCAACCGCGTCAATATTTTCGATTGTGCAGATTGCGACCATCTGGTTCTTTGCGTCGCGCACAACCTCAACTTCAAGCTCTTCCCAGCCCAAAATCGACTCTTCAATAAGACACTGGTGAGTGAGCGAAAGGTCAAGGCCGTTTGAGACAATCGCGCGGAGCTCCTCGACATTGTAGCAGAAACCGCCGCCGGCTCCGCCCATCGTGTATGCAGGACGAACAACAAGCGGAAATCCGATTTCCTCGGCGATTTTTTCCGCGCCCTCTACAGTATGGCAAATATCAGAGCGAGGAGTGTCGATTCCAAGATTCTTCATTGTCTCCTTGAAAATCTCACGGTCCTCTCCCCGCTCAATCGCGTCAAGATTAACACCGATTACTTTTACACCGTACTTGTCTAGAACACCAGACTTGTTAAGCTCCATCGCCATGTTAAGTCCGGTCTGACCGCCCAAGTTCGGAAGAAGCGCGTCCGGCCGTTCCTTCTCGATAATCTGGCTTATTCTTTCGACATTAAGAGGCTCAATATAAGTCGCGTCCGCCATAACAGGGTCGGTCATAATTGTAGCCGGATTTGAATTCACCAAAACAATCTTGTAGCCAAGCTCGCGCAAAGCCTTGCAAGCCTGAGTTCCCGAATAGTCAAATTCG
>NZ_DLLH01000060.1:291-8989 GCF_002476655.1 Treponema sp. UBA7567 | reverse complement strand
GTCTCTTTTCATATATACTCCTAAAATTTATAAAAACCAATTTTATTTTTAGGAGGGGAAAGTCTCCCCCTCGCTCCAAAGCCAAGCCGCTATGCTTTGTTGGCTTTTCCACTACCCCCTCTCCTAGGGCTCCGCCCTAAAACCCGGAAGCATCGGTTTTTCAAAAAAAAAGCCCGTTTCAAAAAGAAACAGGCTGACAAATTAACAGATAAAAACAATATGAGCGCAAACTTTAGTAATGAGAGTTGAACACATTTTTACATTGCGGCTAGCCATACTAAAATTGAATGTTACAGGATTTGTCAAAAAGTTTCAAGAAAATGCAAGTTATATTTTTTTGAACTTTTGCTTGTGGTATAATCAGTTTTATGAAATCTCAACTTACAACTCTTTGCTATATCGAAAAAAATAATTCTTACTTGATGCTGCACCGCGTAAAAAAGCAGAACGACATAAACCACGACAAATGGATTGGAGTCGGTGGTCATTTTGAGCATCATGAAAGTCCGGAAGACTGCCTTTTGCGGGAAGTTAAGGAAGAAACCGGACTTACGCTCAAAAAATTTGCTTTTCGAGGAATTGTCACTTTTGTTTCGGATGAAGACGAGGCTGAGTATATGTGTCTTTATACTTCCGACAAATTCGAAGGCAAACTCATTGATTGCAGCGAAGGCTGTTTGGAATGGGTTCCGTTTGAAAAAATTGAAAGCCTTGAACTTTGGGAAGGCGACAAAATTTTTCTCCGGCTTCTGCACACAAATGCGCCGTTTTTTTCGCTCAAATTGATTTACAAAAATGGAAAACTTGTAGAAAAATTTTTAAATGGAAAGGCAATTTAAAACAAAAAAACCGGTTATTTTCCGGTCTTTTTGTTTAAGATAAGCGCAACCACCAAAGAATTGGTTATTTTACATCACAGTTGTCTGCTTTTTCTGTTGTAATTTCTTTTCCAGCAGCGAGAGCTTTTTTTCCTGCAATCATAAAATTATGATTTTCGATTTTGTAACTTACTTTGCAGAACTTGTCAATGTCGATTTTTGCAGGTTTTTCGCAAGGCTCGCTTCCTTCCAAAGAAATTACAGTTCCTGGAGCGGCCCACGGAGCGGTCAAAAGCTCAACTTTTTCTTTTCCGTCTTCTGTATAATCGCAGGCAAGCAACATTCCGCGGCTTTCTATGCCTTTCATTTTGCGTGGAGCTAAGTTTGCCGCAATAATTACGTGTTTTCCGAGGAGCTCTTCTTCCTTCAAATATGGGCGCAATCCAGACTGAATAATTCTTGGTGTGCCAGAACCGTCGTCCATTGTCTCAACATACAGTTTGTCGCCCTGCGGATTTGTTTCAACTTTTTCGATTTTTGCAACTAAAAGCTCGATGTGGCTGTTAAAGTAAGCTGCCGGGTCTGTTTCTGCAGGGCTTACATTTCCAGCTGGCTTTGATTCAGTTTTCGCTTTTTCTGCCGGTTTTGAATGTGGTTTTTCTTTTGGCATGAGGGCTTCGATGTCAACTTCGCCGGCAACACAAGGAACAATAATTCCCCAGTTTTCCAAAACCTGCGGATGAACTTCGCCAAAAACACCAACTTGTTTACCGTTGAGCATGATTGCAGCCTGTCTTCCAGGAATAAAGCGAGGGTCTTCAACTTCTTTTACGTCATATTTGTGGTCGAGAAGATAAAGAAGAGCGCTTACTTCGCTTGCAAGACTGTTAAAGTTTGCATTGTTGCAGGCTGTCATAAATCCAAGTGACTGAATTGTTTTTGTTCCTGTGTTTTCGCTTGAATCCAGAAAAGCAACTTTTCCGATTTCGAAAATTTTGTGGGGGAATACAGCCTGTCCAGCCTGACTTTCTGCCCTCAACAGAGAGGCAATGATTGAAGGACGAACAAACTGGTAGTTTTCGCTCATAGGGTTTGAAATTTCGATTACATTTTCTGAGCTTACGCACATGCGGTCGATATAGTCGCGTTTTGAACCCAGATAGTTAAAAATCATTTCCTGATAGCCAAGACCGACCATAATTTCTTTTGCCTTGCGGCTAAAAAGCGTAACGTCAGAAAGCTGTCCGACTGTAAAATCGCTTGGACGAACAGGCTTAAAATTGTCCAGGCCAACGCCAATCATGACATCTTCGATTATATCGACTTCGTGTAAAAAGTCGTTTCTGTATGGAGGCGGATTGAGAACAAATTCAACATCGTTTTTATTTGCCTTGAGATAATTTGCAGTTTTTTCAGAAGCGTCAAAATCTTTGGCAGAAACATCGTTATCCATTCTGGCAAGCGCATCCAAAACTTCATTTTTTGTCAAATCGCAGCCAAGTTTTTTATTGATTGCCGCAAGAGTTGTTTTTGTTGACGGCTGGAAATAGAACGGAGCAACAACCTCTTTTCCGAGCGCAGTTTCGTATGGATGAACAACTTTTACCGGCAAAATTTCATAACCTGCATCAAAAAAGTCGCAGGCAACAATATTTGCAGAAAGCATAAGGTTTTCCATGTTGTCGCCAGTAAGCTCAACCATAAGGTCTTTGTCGCCAACCTGCACTGCTCCAAGTGTTGCGGAATTGATAACAGGAGCCATCGAAAGAACTTCGCCAGTGTCGTCTGTCAAAAGCGGAAATTTTGGCAAATCTTTTATAATCCAGCCAAAATCTTTGCCCTTTGGATGTTCAGTCAAAATCTGACGGCAAGTCATAGGCTGCTCGCACTGCAAAGGAACAAAAGAAGTTTTGTCAGGATCAACAGCCTTGTAATGGCAAGGCCACTTAATATCAGCCATTCTGTAAACGCCCATAGAAATTGAGCGGCGCTTGCGGCCAAAGTTCCAGCAGAGCTTTTCCTGAGTCTGGATAATATCCTTTAACATTGGATCGTCGATTGGTTTTCCAGAAATTACAAAACTTACCATATACGGACGGATATTTTTCATTTCCGGCTCAACCGTAATTACACGGTCTGCGCAATCCTTTACGCTGCCTTTTTTAGACAAAAAAGAAGAATAATTTGAGCGTTTTGCGCCTTCATGAATACGGAGCTGACGGGTAACGCCGCCGGTAGACCAAAGGTCAGGACGGTTCGTGTCGTTCAATTCGATTTTAATAACGCGTTCATTTTCCGGCTGAGACATATCCGGCTTTTCATCGAGTTCAGCTTTAGCAAAAGTAAGCTTTTTTTCCAAAGTGTCAAAGTCGTATTTTTTTCCAAGAAGATTAAAAAAAAGATTTTCGTTTACTTCAATTTTTGGCATGATTTTCCTCTAATTTTCGCGTTTAATTGCCTTTAAACTTTAAAATAATAGAAAAATTATATCGAATTAAAACTTTGCTGTCCACAAAAGCAAAATCTTCGCGAGACTTGTGCAATTTTTTTAGGAATAAAAAAAGCAAGCGGCTATTTTTTATTTCTGTCAGAAACGTGGTTTAGCGAATATAGATTTGAAGCCGGCTTGTCCAAAATAAATTCAATTGCCTGATTTAATTTTGACTGAAGTTCTTCCTTTAAATACATTTGGTCGGAATCGTAGCTCAAAAGAAATTTTGCATCGATATTTAGAGCCCTGGATACTGCTGTTAAAGTGTGTGCGGACGGCCAGCGTCCTTTTTCCATATTGCGGATTGTGTTAACAGCAACACCGCTTTTTTCGGATAATTTTTCTTGTGTAATGTGTTTTTCGTGCCTGATTCTTTTGACGTTGTCGCCGATTATTTCGCCAAGACTTTTATCGCTGTTCATTTTAAGAATTTATATCTGAATTACTTACAAAAACAGACTTACTTATTATTGAAAATGTATCAAAATAACCAATAAGTTGCGGTTGATTAAGTGAAAAATCTCTTTAATTGATATTTTTTTCTACAAAAGATATTATTTCTTTTATGATTGAATTAACTAGCAAACAGAGAAAGTTCCTGGAAAAATCAGCTCAGCCAATGACGCCTTTTGTTTTGATTGGCGGCGCCGGAGTAACAGAAGAGCAGATAAAGCAAATTCTGGCAGTTATAAAAGTTCACGAACTTATTAAAGTGAAATTTAACGAGTTTAAAGACGAAAAAAAAGAACTTGCAAGAACGATTGAAGAAAAAACAGATTCGACTCTTGTGCGAATAATTGGAAATGTTGCGATTTTTTACAAAGAAGCCGAAAAAATGGCTGACAGAAAATTTGCAAAAGGACTTTTAAAAGCGTAAAAAATTGTCGGTTTTTCTTGAAAAAGCGCAGGATATTGCCTGTTAAATTAAAATATTCTGTTATAAATTTATTTTAGTTTAGTTGCAGTAAAAATTCGTAAAGTCTTACCAGAAAAAATAATTCTTTTTAGAATCTGCCGCTGAATCCGGGCTTTTTGATAAGTTTTATCTTTAAGCCCTTTTTTAATTTAAAAAGGCGGCGCAAGCAATGCTGCGGCGGACGCGGCGGCCGAAGTTGCCGGAGGCAATGAGCGCAAGCGAAGCCAGAGCGGCCGGTCTGACGGTTAAATAGAACGCAGAAAAAATGACTTAAATTGGCAGAAAAATAACGCCCGAAAATCCCCAAAAATGGAAAAAATAAATTATCAAAAAGAGCTTGAAAAAATTATTTCGCAGTTTTCGCAGAAAAAGGACGGAACCAAACCTTCGCTTTTGCTGCATGCTTGCTGCGGACCTTGCAGCAGTTATGTAATTGAGTATCTTTCTGGAATTTTTGATATAACTGTTTACTATTATAATCCGAATATTCACCCGGAAAATGAGTATTTTAGGCGGCTTGAAGAATTAAAAAAATTTTTGAAGGTTTTTCCTGATGCCTTAAAAAACAAGGTTAAGCTCGTTGTTGACGATTATAATCCGGAAGATTTTTTTGCCGCGACAAATGTCAGAAACGAAGCTGAGCTTCAGAAAGAAAGGGAGCGCGGGGAACGGTGCCGCCGATGCTACAGGCTGAGAATGAGCCGTTCCTGGGATTTTGCCTGCAAGAATGGTTTTGACTGGTTTACGACAACTTTGAGCATAAGTCCGCACAAAGACAGCCAGATGATAAACGAAATTGGAATTGCGCTGGAAAAGGCGGAAAATGGCGGTTTGGCAAAGACGAGATTTTTGGTTTCGGATTTTAAGAAAAAAGGCGGATTTTTAAGGAGCACGCAGCTTTCGGACGAATACGGACTTTGGCGGCAGGATTATTGTGGTTGCGTTTTTTCTATGCAAAATAATAAAATAGAAGAAAACAAAAATCGTTAAGGAAAAAATATGACGCAGGCTGAAAAATCGATTCAAGAAAGGGCGGACAGTATTCGCGATGTAATCCGATACATTGGAAGGTTTAGCAACGCGATTGTCGTGATTTATATTGACGACAGAATTATTGATTCGCCAATGTTTACGAGCCATATTCACGATATTGGGCTTATAAAGCAGTCTGGATTGAAAGTTCTTTTGGTTCCCGGCGCGCATAAAAGAATCGATGAAATTCTTTCGAAAAATTCAATTGAATGGACGAGCTGCAACGGAAGCCGGATTACTTCTCCGCAGGCAATGGAGCTTATAAAAACCGCCGCTTTTGAAGTTGCAAACAACGTAATGACAAGCCTTGCAGGAGAGCACATAACCGCTGTAATCGGAAACTGGGTTCGGGCGCGCGGAAAAGGCGTTATAAACGGAATTGATTTTGGAACTGCCGGCGAAATTGACAAAATTGACGATTTGAGCCTGAAAACTGTTTTGGAAGACGGTTTTATTCCGATTTTTCCGTGCATTGGCTGGAGCTTGAACGGAAAACCTTACAATATTTCTTCGATGCAGCTGGCAACTCAGCTGGCTGTTCATTTGAAGGCGGACAAGCTGTTTTTTCTTGTGCCGGACGGCGAAATTACAGAAAGAAATTTTAATCTTCCAAAGGGAGTTGGACTTTCGCCGGAAGGCCATGTGCCGGCTTTGAATATTGAGGAAGCTGAAGAATTTATTTCGGTTAACGAAGATGAAGAAAAATTAAAATCTTCTGGCAAAAAAGGTGTTTTTGAAAAAGAAAGCGCCCTGCGCAAAAACATAATTTCGATTTTAAAGCTTTCTAAGGAAGCATGTAAAAAAGGCGTTGCCCGTGCGCATATTTTGAACGGCAATGTTGACGGAACTTTGCCTTGCGAAATTTTTAGCAATTTGGGTTCCGGAACGATGGTTTATTCGTCGGATTATGGAAAAATCCGGGCAATGCGGCGCGAAGATATTTCTCAGGTGCTTTCTATAATAAGGCCTTTTGTTTTGGACGGAATTTTGCTTCCGCGCACAGAAGAGCAGCTCGAAGCGTCTTACAGCGATTACATTGTTTTTGAAATTGACGGCGCGGTCCGCGCCTGCTCTGCCCTGCATATTTACGACAGGACACAGGCAGAAATTGCGGCCGTTGCGGTTGATAAAACTTTTGCGCATATTGGAATCGGGCCAAAAATGATTGCTTATCTTATCGAAAAAGCAAAAACTATAAATCTTGAAAGCATTTTTATTTTGACAACGCAAACCGCCGACTGGTTTGAAAGCCAGGGGTTTAAGCCTGATTCGGTTGACTCTCTTCCAGAAAAACGCCGGAAAATGTGGAACGAAAAGCGCGGCTCAAAAGTTTTTAGGCTTTTTCTTTAGTTTTTTAAGCGGACAAAATTGAACTGACCGCAAAATGCAAAAAAAACAATAAATCTTTTAAGAACGCAAAACCTAGCCCGTGCCGGAGCAGCGCGCAGCGTTAAGGGGGTGTCCAAAAAACTCTAAATGTCATTTTCTTGCTATGTCTGTTTGTCGTTGTCGTGTGGCGGCTGATTGTCATTCCCGCACTTGCCCCTGTCATTCCTGTGCCACGACACAGGAATCTCCTCACATGGGATTATCCGGTCAAGCCGGATAATGACAACAAGCCGGATAATGACAACAAGTATGATAATGGCGGCAAGCAGGATAATGGCAGATGCTTTTGGGGCAGCCCCTTAATGGAGCAAAGGCGGAACTGCGCAGGGACGGTTTGAGAGAAAAATGTGCTCCATTTTATAGCTATAAGTTTTTAGTTTTAATTGAATAAACACGATATTTTTTGTAAAATTGTATTGTTATATAGAAACAATATGGGAGTAACTTATGGATTGGACGTTGATAGCAAAAATCAGCGCTTTTGTTCTTTACTTGGGCGCAATGATTTATGTTGGCTTGAGCAATACAAGCAAAAACAACACTTCTTCGGACTTTTTTCTTGGCGGACGAAATGTTGGTCCTTGGGTAACTGCGCTTTCGGCCGAAGCTTCTGACTCTTCTGCATGGCTTCTGATGGGACTTCCCGGCCTTTGCTATCTTGGCGGCGTAAAAGAAACTTTTTGGACTGCCCTTGGTTTGTGCGTTGGAACTTACATTAGCTGGCTTTTTGTCGCTAAGCCTTTGCGCAAATGTTCGGTTTCGTTCGGCGACTCGATTACTATTCCTGAATTTTTTAAAAACCGCCTGAACGACAAGAGCAACCTTCTTTCGGTTATTTCCGTGATTCTTATCGTGTTCTTCTTTACGATTTACACAGCTTCGGGTTTTGTTGCCTGTGCAAAGCTTTTTAATTCGGTTTTTGGACTTCCGTATCATGCCGGCCTTGCAATCGGTCTAGTAGTAATTTTGTGCTACACGATTACAGGCGGATACATTGCCGTTTGTACGACGGATTTTATTCAGGGAGCGCTGATTTTCTTTGCAATCGTAATTTCGGGAACAATTGCAGTAATTTCGCTGGGCGGTCCTTCTGCGGCCCTTGCAAGTGTCCAGAGTTTTGACGCGCGCGCCGTTGCCGGAAATTTTGGCGAGACTCTCAAGAATGCGTTTGTCGCAAACAAAAGTTACAGCGCAATGAATATTGTTTCTGCTTTGGCGTGGGGGCTCGGCTATCTTGGAATGCCGCATATTATCGTAAGATTTATGGGAATTGACTCTCCGGAATCAATTAAAAAAGCGCGCAGAATCGGCATTTCCTGGATGGTCGTTTCGTATATTGGAACATTTGTAATCGGAACAGTTGGAACCGCATTCTTGTTAAAGCACGGAATTGTCCTCGGCCTTGACGCAGGAACAGTTGTTGAAGGCGTAAAAGCGACTGGCGACGCAGAAACGATTTTTTCAGTAACAATGCAGAATATTTATCCGGCTTTTATTGCAGGAATTTTCCTTTGCGCAATTTTGGCGGCTTCAATGTCAACCGCCGACTCGCAGCTTTTGGCGGCCNNTAAGGGAATTATAAAAAAGAACGCAAGCGAAAAAGAGGTTTTGAACGTAAGCCGCTTTACAGTATTCTTAATTGCCCTGATTGCGCTTTTGCTTTCGCTTAACCCGAATTCTTCGATTTTTGGCCTGGTTTCTTATGCCTGGGCCGGATTTGGAGCAACATTTGGCCCGCTGGTTCTTCTTTCGCTTTACTGGCGCGGATTGACAGCAAAAGGCGCAATTGCCGGACTTATCGGCGGCGGCGTTGTTGTAGTAATATGGCACAAGCTTTCTGGCGGAATTTTCAATCTTTACGAAATAGTTCCGGGATTTGTAGTTTGTCTTGTTCTTGCCGTGGCAGTTTCGTTGATTACAAAAAAAGACAAGAACGTGCTTGAGCAGTTTGACGCTTACAAAAAAGCCTAAAAAATATAAAGCCTAAAACTAAAAGAACGGTGGTTTTGAAAATCAGTCAAAATCATCGTTTTTTTTTATTTTTAGGAGCGC
>NZ_DLLH01000060.1:0-203 GCF_002476655.1 Treponema sp. UBA7567 | reverse complement strand
ATCCGGGCTAAGTTTTTCTGTTACTATCTATCATAACTGTCATTATCGGGCTCTCCTCACTTGTCCTTATCCGGCCCCCGACAGCTTGTCATTCCCGCACTTGGCAACTTGTCATTCCCGCACTTGATGCGGGAATCTCTAAACGGCTGCCATTTTTGAGCCTGCCCTGCTTGTCATTATCTGGTCGGGCCCAATAATCTAAC
>NZ_DLLH01000058.1:7186-23246 GCF_002476655.1 Treponema sp. UBA7567 | reverse complement strand
TTTTTTCAAAAATCTTTATAAAATTAGCCCGAGATTAAGCCAGGAAGCATTAAAACCGTAAATTGCTATAAAAAGAACGGCAGTTCCAAGAAGAAGCATAAAAAACGGTTTTTCACCAGCATCTTTTCGATAAATTTTAAATCGAGTTCTTAAGGCAAAGACGAATAAAATGAGAAGGTAAAAAGAAAGAACTCCAGAAACACAGATTAAAATTGTGCTTAAGAAAGAGAAGCCTTCTGTCAAACTCATCAAGACAATCATAAATGGAACGATATAGTCTTCCGTAAAATCAAAAAAACTTGTTTTTATAAGCCGGTGAATGCCGTATGAAATTGCGGCAAAAAAAATCGTCATAAAAAAAGGATATATTTCGCTTATGCCAAGTCTGGCAAAAACATATTCGTCCAACAGATAAGCAACTGATGAAACAGAAACTGTAATAAAAAGCGATTTTAAGACATCTTTTAAATAACAGCGAGGAGTTTTTCTTATGGTAAGAATTTTTTTTAATCCGACACCATAATAAAGTGCTATTGAGCCAAAAAAAAGATAAAAGAAAATGATTTCAAGCATTTTTTTCTCCTGCAAAAACGCCATTTATTTTTAGGCCGGCAAAAAAAACAAGAACTGTCAAAACCATACAGCCCGGAATTGTCGCAAAAAAGGACATAAATGAATTTCCTTCAAAAAATGGAATTTCAGGTATTTTTATTACTAAGAGCGACTGCCATTTTGGAAGCGTTATTGTTCCGAATCCTAAAGTGTCTCTTAAAACAAAAATTATAAAGCAAAATGCAGAAATGCTGAGCGATTTTTTTAATTTATCAAGGCAGCTTTCTTTTATTGATTTTTTTATTCTAAGATTAAAAACCGTTATTACAACAGCGGAAACCGCAGGCAAATAAAAAGAAAAGCCGATTGTAAGGGCTGCAACAGGGCAAAAAATGACAAGCAGCTGCTTATATAAAATTGTCAAAGCAACAAGTTCAAGAGAACAAATTCCAAGACGCAGAAATTTTACATTTAATAGATTTATTGCATAAAGCATCAGCGTCAGAAGAACTACAGAGACATTAAAATGAAGCAGCGCAAAAACTCCGTATGCAATTCTTCCTGGAAAAGAAAGAACTATTGCAAGTGTTGTCCCAATGTAAATAAGAAATTTTTTATAATCAGTCATCAAAAAGTCCTGCCTTTTGTAAAATTTTCGGCAACAAAGATTTCCAATAGCGTATATGGATTTCCTGGAAATCTGGGGTCATTGTCTGTTTTAAATTTCCATTTTCAATAGCAAATCCTGCAAATTCCGCCTCATATTCAGAGCACAGAAAAACCGTTGGCGCAGGTCCCGAAATTGTAGAAATCCGCATTATTACGGCATAATAACGGCTTGAATCGTTGTTTTTTTTACAATTAAAAACTGCCGCTCCAGGTGAAAGCTGCGATTTTAATTCGACAAAGTCTCCCGTTTTATATGTGTTTTCGGAATATTTTTCGAGAGTCTGCTCCACACTAACCTTTAGACCGTTTTTCCAGAAACTTTTTGCAAGGAAAATCATTGTAATTAGAATTGCGCAGGTTACGATAAATGCTCCTGCCAGAATACTGATTTTTATTAAAATTATTTTGTTTTTTTCGCTAAGCATTTGTTCCTTCCTCAAATTCTTTTACGCGTTCAAGAAGAATTTTTTTAACTTTTTTGATTTCGGCAATTTTTTCAATATGCTGGATAAAAAGGCTTAAAACATTCATCAAAAGAACTGTAAAAACAGCTCCTGCTGGAGAAGTTCCGGCTCCAATTATCAAATATGCAAGAACTCCGGCAAAAAAAGCATAAAATGCCTTTCCTAAAAGAGACATTGGAATTGTTCCGGCAAACTGAAGCAAATAAATCGAAGAAAAAAGGAGTCCGCTAGTGCAAAATGCAAGAAGAAGGTCGCCATGTCCGCTAAATCCAAAGAAGTATGGACCTAAAAATACTAGAATACCATAGGTTAGTAAAAAAAGTCCGGGAATCATCGCCTTTACAATATCCATCGAAATTAAAACAATCGAAGAAATCAGCGTTATAAAATTGAATCTGAATGCAGGAATTAAAGAGCCGGTGTCCCAAAAAAGAGAAATATAACCGTCTGGAATTGAAAATCCAAAAAGCGAAAAAATCGTCCTGTTAAAAAAGGATGTAATTTTTGAATCAAGGGCAAGCATTGGGAATGTGCCGTTTTGAATAAGTTCCAGAGATGGATTTCTTGCAAATATAATTTCATGCGTGAGCTGACAGTCTGGAAAGAGCGAAGTTCCCAAAATCCAGCAGATGCAGACAGAAAGACAAGGAAGATTTATCCAGCAGTCTGCAAAGCTTCCGATAAAATATCTTGAACAGACAAATACAAAAAAAACTGTAAAAAAAACAGCATAAATAGGAAATGCTGAAGGTAAAAAAAGTCCAGCTAAAATTCCTTGAATAATTGAATTGAGAAAACTGTAGGAATCTTTTCTTTTTCCGTATGTTTTTTCAAAAACTTCTGCCAAAAGTGTCGCTGCGACAGCCGCCAGAATTACAAAAAGGTTTGCCCAGCTTTTTGTTATAAAAAGCATAAAAACATGGCAGGCTAAGAATGTGAGTAAAAAAATTGCATTTGTTTTTTCAGAAAAATTCAAATATGAAAAAGGATGCAATGTAATTTTTATTTTATTTTTCATTTATTTTTCCTTTTTTTAAGAGCGCAATTGTCTGGCTTAGCGGAATTCTTGATGGGCAGACAGAATTACACAAAGAACATTCTGTGCACAAAATTGCAGTTTTTTCGATTAACTGCAATTCGCTGTTGTTGTGGTCTCTATTTTTAAAGCATCTGTAAAGAGTTTCTGGCGAAAGTCCTACAGGACAGCAGCTTAGACAGTTTCCACAACGAATGCAGCTTTGTTCTGTCTGGTTATAAAGTTGTCTGAAAGGAATAAATGCCACCGATTTTATATCTTTTGAAATTGGAATATCTATATCCGAAACAGAATTTCCTGTAATTTTTCCATTTATTATAATTTTTCCAGGTTCTCTTTTAAAACCGCCGGCCTGTTCTGCAAGTTGTCGCAAACTTGTTCCTGTTTTTACACTTATTACGGCTCCGGCGTTAAGGCAGTCTCCAGTAACTTGAATTTCTGCTGTAATTTCTGGTTTTTCCAAAACAACTGCATTGTAAACATTCAGTGCCGTAACAGAATCTATGAATAAATCGCGGTTTCCTGTATTCTTAAAAATCGAATTTTTGAGCATTTTTTTTGCTGCATTGACAATCTCGTGTATAAAACCATTTGGATATTTTTTTGCATCAATCGAAACAACTGCTGTTTCTGTTTCAAAACTGTCAGCAAAATTCTGTGGAATTGATTTATTGCTGTCAAAGGCAAAAAGAATTCCTTTTGCTTCCATTGCTTTTGCAGTAATTGCTACGCCGGTCTTTATTTTTTCAAAATAATGCTCAGTAACAAAACTGTCAGTAATTCTTGAGGGATCTTCAGAGTAAAGCCGAACTACGAGAAAACGGTCTTTTGTTTTATCAAGATTTTTTATCTGAGCATTGAGCGGCTCAGGAGAAGAAAAAGTGTTTAAAACTCCTCCCTCTTTCATTAAAAAAATCAGTGTTGAAGAATCTTTTGACTTCCATTCTTTTTCGATGATTTTTTTTCCAGTAAAAGAAAAAACTCCTTCGAGCCGGATTTTTGCGGCATAACCTTCATTTCCGTCTGCAAATTTTGAATAAACGATATTTATAACAGTTCCAGGAATCGAAGAATGAATGCAAGTATCCTGAGATTTTGCAATAACCTGCCCTTCTTTTACCGTGTCTCCGGCTTTTACGAGAATTTCAATTTCATCTTGGCTGCTTTTTTTTAGAGGAATTACAACTGTTTCTGGAATAAATCCGCTTACAGTTTTAGTAATTAATCCAGTATCTTCTGAAACGAATTTATAAATTGGCCTCATTTTTTTTATTTCCCACAAAATAATATAAAAAGAGAATCAATGGAATAAATGCAAAAAAGCTCAATACTAGAGGAACTGCTTTTTCTGAACTTGTTCCTGCGTTTTTTGTGTATCCATAAGATGTATTTTTCCCCTGCAAAAGCAGAACTTTTTCAAGGGCAGGATAATCGCTTTTGTTTATCTTATCATAAATCGAGTGAACAAAGGAAGAATCATAGGTCAAAACTTTATTTTGAGATGAAAAAATCTTCTCTTTTCCAGAGGAATTGTCTTTTCCAATAAAAAAATCTGGAATAACGATGCTCTCGCCAAAAGAATTTTGAATTTCAGTCGAAGAAGAATTCAATTTTCTGAACGGAAAAGAAACTGTAAACCAGCTCCAGTCAACAAAATCTTCAAGATTTGGAAGCATTTCAGCATCTTTTGAACTTTTTGAGTTTGAAGAAAGAGGAGCCGGAAGAAAAGGTCTTTGATCGGAGAACGAAGCCTGAGAAATTCCTGAAAAAATCGACGAAAATGCAAAAAGAAACGCTATAAAGACAAAAACAATTCCAAGCAAAAAAGAATTTGATGAGGTGACGGTTTTTACGTCTGAAGATTTTTTGATGTAAACAAAATTAAACTGAAGATTTCCATTTTTTTTGCAGAAAAATGAATAAAATTCTTCAAAAACCTTAAGTCCGAGCCAACCGCCTGCAAAAGAAACTGCAAATAAAAATGAACTTAAAACCGACGAAAAAGCAAGCGCAGTAAAAGAAAAAACAATCATTGGCATTATAAAAACAGCGTTTTTCGAATCTTTAAAAAAACCGTCTCTGCCGTAAATTTTTACGAGAAGAAAATTTGCAAAAAGTGAAAGAAAAATTGCTCCGCAGACTGTGTACAAAGGTCTTGTAATCGACAAAACAAGAAGCTCCAGAGAGACTATAAGAAATTTAAATTTCTGTTTAGAAAAATAAAAGAGAACAGCGAAAAAAATAAAAGCTAAAAAAGGACAAATCCACGGAAAAACGGCTCCCCCGTCACATGACGCAAAGGTTTGTGAAAATCCGTTTATTTCGTAAACTGCATTTTTCAGAGCGGAAGTGTTTTTTTCTGGAACATAAAATACAAAATATGTAGAAGATTTGTCTCTAAAAAATCCGTTCTTTCTGTAAATATATGAATTTTTCGGCTGAACTTGGATAGGTGAAAATTCTGAATAGACAGGGCTTTTCTGGTTCACCCTGCTCACGACATTTTTGCAGCCGTTTTTTTCAAGAATTGAACAGATATTTTGTTCAGAAAGTTTTTCGGACTTTACATAAAGAAGCCGCCAGCCTTTCCAGAGCTGGCTTTCTGGAACAGCGCGAAAACAGATTACAAAAAAAAAGGTCAATGCAAATAAAGCAGAAGAAGCCAGAAGTTTTGTCGAAATTTTCATTGCAGCCTACAAAACTAAAAAACCGATACCGACAAAAAAACCAAGAATACAGCCAACGATAACTTCCATCGGAGAATGTCCTTGAACTTCTTTTAGATTTTTGTATTCCTGGACAAGTCCCTGATCTTTTAAAAGATTTCCGATTCTGTTAATCATATTTGCCTGAATTCCATTTGCTCTTCTTACACCGACAGCATCGCGGATTGTAACCATAAAAAAACAGAAAGAAAGAACAAACAGTCCGGAATTGAATCCTTCCGTAATTCCAATGCAAGTACAAAGGCAGGCGACAAGGGCGCTATGGCTTGAAGGCATTCCTCCGGTTCGCCATATCAGAAGTTCAACAAGCTCTTTTATGCTGTGGACTTTTCCAGCAAAAAGTTTTATGAGTGTTTTTAAAAACTGAGCAAGAAACCAACTGGAAACACAGGCAAGAAATATCGGAGAAGACAAAAGAGTTTGAAACTGTACCCATACACCTTTAAACATACTCATTATTTTATCGGTATGCGCATTTTTGTCTAGTTATTTAAGCATTTTATGCAGACATTTTATATTGAGCTTGTACAAGCTTTGTTTGTCAAAATTGAAATTTTTATAGGTTCTGTTTATAGTTTATAAGTTATGGAATTTATTCGCTTAAAAACTGGAAAAGATGATGAAGGAAGAAGACTCGACAGAATTGCAAAAAAACTTCTCTCAGAAGAAAATCTTTCGCAGCTTTATAAGGCTCTCAGAAACGGATTGATAAAGGTCAATGAAAAAAAACAGAAAGGCGAATATAGAATTCAAAAAGGCGATGAAATAAAAATAGCCTCGTTTTTAGCGGAAACCGCGCTTCTAACAGACAAAAAAAATCAAAAAAAAATCACTTCTCTTCCAGAAGAATGGATAGTGCTTCGTACTCAAGAACTTCTTTTTTTAAACAAGCCTTACGATCTTCCTGTTCAAAAGTCAAAAGCCGGCGAACTGGCTCTCAATGTTTTTGTCCAAGAAGATTACGATTTTTTTAATTCTAAAAATGCTCAAAAGAGTCTTTCATTTAGAACAGGTCCTTTGCATCGTCTTGACAGAAGAACTACAGGGCTTATTGCTTTTAGCCAAAATCTCGAAGGTGCGCAGGAGTTTTCTAAGGCAATTCAGGAACACAAAATAAAAAAAACTTATATTGCAATCATTGAAGGCGCTTTGGGAAAAACAGAAATATGGACAGAAAAAATCAGCAGAAATGAAAAAGACTTAAATAGTTCAAAATTTCATACAGTTTCTGTAAATTCCGATTCAAAAAATTCAAAGGAAAGCTATACAACGGTAATTCCGGTTGCGTACGGAGAATATAAAGGCATTCAGGTTACTTTCGTAAAATTCGTAATTTCTACAGGAAGAACTCATCAAATTCGCGCAACGAGTGCTTACCACGCGCATCCTCTGCTTGGAGATACAGTTTACGGAGCAAAACAGATTTCAGAAAAACAAAATCTTTTTCTCCATTCTTATTCTTTGGAATTTCAGGAAAATCTATTCAACCTTCCGAAAAAAATAGTTTGTCCTCCAGGAGAAAATTTCGTTTCAGTTTTAAAATCCTCCTTGATAAACTTGCCTTGTGAATTATAATATGGGTATGAATATTGGAGAAATTCTTAATTTTAAACAAAAGCCTCTTCAAGTTTTTGCATTTTTCGGTCCATCTGGCACAGGAAAAAGTTTTCGCGCAAAGCTTGTCGCTCAAAAATATCATATAAAGGCGATAATTGATGACGGGCTTTTGATTTATGAAGACAATATTCTTGCCGGGCATTCCGCAAAACTTGAAAAAAGTTATATGGGGGCAGTTCGCGTTGCGCTTTTCGATGACAAAAAGCACAGAGACAGCGTAGCTCTTGCAATTCAGAAAAAACAGATAAAAAAAATTCTGCTGCTCGGCACAAGCGAAAAGATGGTCAATAAGATTGCAATGCGCCTTCAAATTCCTCTTCCGGAAAAATATATAAGAATCGAAGACATTGCCACTCCTCAGCAAATTGAAGAAGCCCGTATAAGCCGGCAGATTGAAGGAAAGCATGTAATTCCAGTCCGCTCGTACGAGGTAAAAGAAGCTGGAAATTATTCAAGAATTTTTGTTTCAAAAGTAAAAGTCAGCCTTTCAAAAAGAAAGTTTTTCCGTCATTTTTTCAAAACAGAAGAAAAGAAAACTACAGTCGAAGTAAATGCAAAGCTTTTTGAAAAATCTGTAGTCCGCCCGGCCTTCTCAGTTACTGCAAGAAAAAATATTTCTCAGGCTCATCTTGCAGGCCTTGCAGGAGATGCAGTTAAGAAATTTAACAGCTTAATCCGCTTAAAAAGTTTGAACATAAAGGCGGACAAGACAGGATACCGTTTTTTTGTGACGATAGATGTTCCTTTTGGAGAACCGCTTACAGAATTGAGTAAAAATTTAAAAAATTACGTGACTTCGTCAATCGAAAAAAATGCGGGAATTCTCCTTGAGGATATTTCGATTATTGTAGACCATATTTTGGTTTCGGATTTAAAGACTGCATAAAAAAACACCTTAAAAAACGCAATTAGCGTCTGTATTTCAAGGTGTTTTTTCTTGGATTTATTTTTTTTATTTATCTTATCTCGGCAATTTTTTCTTCTGCCGGAAGAAATTTTACAGTTTTTCGAACTTTAAATGCGCTTTTTGGGATTTTTATTGCGACTCCGAGTGTTTTTAAAGCCAGGCGAATTGCGTATTCAAGTTCTGTGCGCTGTGGATTTATTGGAAGAACAAAATTTCTTACCTGAGCCCAAGTTTTTAAATAAAGTTCGCCAGTTGCCGTTTTTCCAGAAATTTCTTTTTTCCAGTCTGTAAGCGTATCGACAAAATCAATAATCAGATAGAACAGTTTTTGTCCGAGCCTTACAGTTTTGTCTTTTTGAACTATTTTGTCCATTTCTGCAAGGTGCTTCATATAGCTTTGTTCAAATTTTTTTGACTGATACATCATGCTGCTTGCGTTCGGCTGAAGGTACATATAAAGATCAGTCTTAAGGCAGGCTGCTATAATTTCAGATGAATGGCCAGAATTCAAAATTTTCAGCATTTCTTCTGTCAAACGGCTTGGACTTACAGGAAGCAAGAGATGCGCACTTTTCCTGATTTTGTGTTTTAATGCAAAGCCCATTTTGCAGCTGCAGGTCGAACTGTATTTTACTGCGCGCAACATTCTGACAGGATCTTCTTCAAAAATTCTGTTCAAAGGAATTACAGGTCTTAAAATATGATTTTTTATATCCTGCACTCCGCCGACATAATCGATAATCTGCTCTTTTGAAGGATCATAATAAAGAGCGTTTAGAGTGAAATCACGGCGCTGAACATCTTCTTCAATCGAACCAAAACTGTTTCCTACACTTCCGTCAACTGTCGAGCGGAAAGTTGAAACTTCAAAAATCTTTTCCCCGAAAAAAACATGGACAAGTCTGAATCTCTTTCCAATAATCCGGGAATTTCTAAAAAGTTTTTTAATTTTGCTTGGAGTTGCATTTGTAACAATGTCAAAATCTTTTGGAGTTTTTCCAGTAAGCAAATCTCTTACTGCCCCTCCGACGATGTAAGTGTTAAAGCCACATTCTTTTAAATGAAAAACAACTCTAAGGCAGTCTGCGTCAATTTTGTCTAAAGAAATTTTATGTTCTTTTTTTGTATAAATAGCGGCGGTTTTTACAGGCCGTCCACGTCCGTCTTTGGAATATCTGTATAACACAATGCTCCTATTCTAACGAATTGATTTATTATGCTCAATAATGGTAGAATAATAGTATAGGACTTGTATTGTTCTTGAAATTGAAAACTATGGGAGTTTTTTTATGAAGGGTATAATTCTTGCAGGAGGAAGCGGAACCCGTCTCTATCCGCTCACAAGGGCTGTCAGCAAGCAGATTCTTCCAGTTTATGACAAACCTATGATTTACTATCCGCTAAGCTGTCTTATGCTTGCAGGAATCCGCGAAGTTTTGATAATTTCAACTCCACGCGATTTGCCGGTTTTTAAGGAGCTTTTTGGCGATGGATGCCAGCTCGGAATGAAATTTGAATACGCGGTTCAGGACAAACCGAGAGGTCTTGCAGATGCTTTTATTGTTGGAAAAGAATTCATCGGAAACGACAGCGTTGCTCTTGTTCTCGGCGATAACATTTTTTACGGCCAGCGCTTTTCAGAAAGCCTTTTAAATGCTCGCAAACGAGTGGAAACAGAAGGCGGAGCGACAATTTTCGGTTATTTTGTAAAAGATCCGACAGCCTACGGAGTTGTTGAATTTGACAAAAACGGAAAAGCTCTCGGAATTGAAGAAAAACCTGCAAAACCAAAATCAAACTATGCAGTTCCTGGACTTTATTTTTATGACAACAGCGTTGTAAAAATTGCAGAAAATGTAAAGCCTTCTGCCCGTGGTGAAATCGAAATCACTTCTGTTAATAATGAATATTTGGTTCAGCAAAAACTCAACGTAGAAATTCTGGGACGCGGTTTTGCCTGGCTTGATACAGGAACATACGAAGGCCTTTCAGAAGCCGGAAATTTCATCGAAACAATTCAAAAACGTCAGGGAATGTATGTTGCTTGTATAGAAGAAATTGCATTTAACAACGGCTGGATTACAAAAGATGCGCTTCTTGAAATTGCAAAAGGCTTTAAAACCGATTACGGCTCTTACTTAAAATATATTGCGGAGAATTTTTAATGTCTTTTGAGTTCAATAAATGCCCAATTGAAGGATTATGGGAAATTCAGCCAAAAATTTTTGGAGATGCCCGTGGTTACTTTGCAGAAACATATTCAGAAAAAGACTTTTTTGAAGCCGGTCTTACAATGAAGTTCGTTCAGGACAATCAGAGCGCTAGCAAAGGAGGCGTTTTGCGCGGGCTGCATTTTCAGACAAAGCATCCTCAAGGAAAACTCGTTCGTGCGCTTGAAGGAAAAGTTTACGATGTTGCTGTAGATTTACGAAACGGCTCTCCTGCTTTCGGAAAATCTTACGGAGTTGTTCTTGATTCTCAGAAAAACAATATGTTTTACATTCCGGAAGGTTTTGCGCACGGTTTTTATGTAATTAGCGATTTTGCAGTTTTTACATATAAATGTACGGATTTTTATCATCCGGAAGATGAAGCTGGTCTTATGTGGAACGACAAGACTATTAGCATTGACTGGCATTCAATCTGTGGAGATGTAGAGCCTCTTTTGAGCGAAAAAGACAAAAAACATCCAGCCTTTGATTTTTCAAAAAAATATTTTGATATGAGCGCCCATTGGATTGGAGAAAACTGAGATGATTTGGGTTCTAGGTTGCAGGGGAATGCTCGGTTCTCAGCTTTGTGAGCTTTTTCAAAAGAATAAAATTGCTTACACTGGAACTGGCAGCGAAGTTGATGTCGCAGATTTTTCGAAGCTTGAAAATTTTGCGAATAAACTTGAGATAGGTTCTGGTTCTAAAATCGATTTTATCGTAAATTGTTCTGCTTATACGGCTGTTGACAAGGCAGAAGACGAAAAAGAATCTGCTCAAAAAATTAATTCGGCAGGACCTCTTAATTTGGCGCGGATTGCTGAAAAAAAAGGCGCTGCAATTATTCACATAAGCACAGATTACGTTTTTGACGGAAATGCTGTTCAGCCAATTTTGGAAACTGAAAAAAAATCTCCGGCCAGCGTTTATGGAAAAACAAAAGCCAGTGGCGAAGACAATATAATTTCATCAACTCAAAGGTATTATATTCTTCGTACAGCGTGGCTCTACGGTTTTTATGGAAAGAATTTTGTATACACAATGACAAAAGCCATGAACAGCAGGGAAAGCGTCAGAGTTGTCTGTGACCAAAAAGGAACTCCGACAAACTGTTCGACTTTAGCTCAAGTCATTTTTGAAATTTGCAACAAAAAAACTGTTCCATACGGAATTTACAACGTGACCGATGCCGGTCAGACCACCTGGTTTGATTTTTGCAGAGAAATTTATTCACTTGGAACAAAATACGGACGAATTTCAAATAACTGCGTAATCAACAGCTGCACGACAGACGATTATCCTGTAAAGGCAAAGCGTCCTGCTTACAGCGTGCTTGATACTTCAAAAATCCAGTCAGCTTTGAACATAAAACTTCCAGATTGGAAACTTTCTCTCGAAGATTTTATAAAAGATGAAAGGTTTAGTGTAAAATAGTCAAATTTTTTTATTTTATGCTTTTTATTATGCACGAGGAGATAAGATAAAAACAGCCGAAAATGTCGTCTGTTTTTATCCTAAAAAGTTTGCGTTGCAAACTTTCTTATCATCGGTTGTTTCTCACTTCGTTGCGAAACAACTTAAAAAGTCAATCCTAAAACTGAAGTTTTAATCTTGACTTTTTATGGGAGAAAAATATGAGAAAACTTAAGAATGTGCTTGTTACAGGCGGAGCCGGCTTTATCGGTTCAAACTTTATTCATTATCTTTTTGGAAAATCAACAAGCGGCGAGAAGGCCTTTGAAGATGCAAATTTTTCAGGAAGAATAATCAACGTTGACTGCCTTACTTACGCAGGAAACGGAGAAACTCTAGAAGACATTGACAAAACTTTTGGTTCAGGCGAAAAAAATCCTTCAAAACGCCGTTATTTTTTTGAAAAAGTAAACATCTGTGATAGAAGCGAGATCGAAAGAATTTTTAAGCAGTATGATATTGATACAGTTGTTCATTTTGCGGCAGAAAGCCATGTAGACCGCTCGATTTTGGGACCTGAAACTTTTATAAAAACGAACATATTCGGTACTTATACTCTTTTGGATGTTGCCCGCAGCTACTGGGGAGTAAGCCTCGACAATCCTCGCGACGATGTTCTGTTCCACCATATTTCTACTGATGAAGTTTACGGTTCTTTGGGGCCTACGGGATATTTTACAGAAAAAACTGCTTATGATCCCCGTTCACCTTATTCTTCAAGCAAAGCTTCGAGCGACCATCTTGTAATGGCGTATTATCACACTTACGGGCTTCCAATTACTCTTTCAAACTGTACAAACAATTACGGTCCGTATCAGTTCCCGGAAAAACTTATTCCGCTGATGATTTTAAATATGCAGGAAAAGAAAAATCTTCCTGTCTATGGCGAAGGAAAAAATATCCGCGACTGGATTTATGTTGAAGATCACAACCGCGCAGTTTGGCTCATTTTGAATAATGGAAAAACAGGCGAAAAATACAATATCGGCGGCGAAAATGAATGGCAGAATATTACGCTTCTCGACAAGCTTATCGAGCTTACAGCTAAAGAAACCGGCATGAGCGAATCTGACATAAAAAACACCATTACTCACGTAAAAGACAGACCTGGACATGACCAGCGTTATGCAATCGATTGTACAAAAATAAAAACTGAACTCGGCTGGGAAAGAAAAATGTCTTTTGAGCAGGGACTTTTGCTGACTGTAAAATGGAACCTGAACAATAAAGCTTGGATTAACCATATTCTTTCAGGAGAATATCTTAACTGGGTAGAAAAAAACTATTCAAAAAGATAAATCTGAATAAAACAAAAGGCTGTCTTATGGAAACAACTTCATAAAGACAGCCTTTTTTATTCTTTAATCTGATTTGAAAAAGTTACAGGTCTTTTCCAGTGATTTTTTTTACACATTCGTGATAGAGCTTTGAAGTTTCTGCAACAACTTCTGCTGGAACGCTTTTTATCGTCGGATCACCGGCAAGGTTGTTTTCTTTGAGCCAGTCGCGGATAAACTGCTTGTCGTAGCTTGCAGGACTTGTTCCTGCTTTGTAAGTTTCTGCATTCCAGAAGCGGCTTGAATCTGGAGTCAAAACTTCATCGCCAAGAACAAGCTCTCCGTTCTCGTCAAGACCGAATTCAAATTTTGTGTCTGCAATTATGATCCCGTTTTTGAGCGCATGTTCATAACATTTTTTGTAAATTGCAAGTGCTGTTTTTTCGATTTTGCTTCCAAGGTCTTTTCCGGGAAACTTTTCATCAAGATCTTTTTTCATGTAATCGATTGTCACGTTTATATCGTGGCCTTCGGCGGCTTTTGTTGATGGAGTTACAATCGGCTCGTCAAGTTTTTCTGCCTGCTGGTATTCCTTTTCAAACTTGTGGCCAAGGAACGGCTNNCCCTGTTTGTACTCTTTGTCAAAACTGTGGCCAAGAAATGGTTCGCCCTTTTTGTAGGCCTCGTACATAGAACCGAACATGTAGCCGCGGACAATTACTTCGTAAGGAATCATCTTGAGTTTTTTTACGAGGATTGTGCGTCCTTCAAATTCCGGGCTGTTGAATTCTTTCGGCATATCCTTTAAATCTGAAGAAATCATATGGTTTTTTACAATATCTTTTGTAAAGTCAAACCAAAAGTTAGAAAGAGCATTTAATACCTTGCCCTTGTCTGTAATCATTGTAGGAAGAATTACATCAAATGCTGAAATTCTGTCCGTTGTAACGATAACCATACGGCCGTCTTCAAGATCGTAAACTTCACGAACTTTTCCACTGATAATCTTTTTCATATCTTACCTCATTTTATATGAATAAATATTTTCTAAAATTGAACCGCAATTTTTGCGCAGCTACTGCTCAATTGCCTTTACTGCCGAGCGAACAAGCGAACTTTCGCCTTTTTTCATGACGAGAAGCTTTCCGTTTTTTGCAACGACAATTAAGTCCTTAACTCCGCATAAGCTTACTGGAATATCTGAATAAACAAAATTGTTTGCACATTCAACCTGAACGACTTTGTTGTTCAAAGGATTTGTGCAAAGTTCACTGAAAGTGTCCCAGCTGCCAACGTCTGTCCACTTGAATGTAGCTTTTACGACCGCTGCATTCTCAGATTTTTCGGCAATAGCCTTGTCAACGGCAATTGATGGAACGTCTTGATAAGTGATTTCCATTTCCGGCCAGTTTTTTATTACATAAACTCCATTAACCTGCTTTAGAGAAGGTTTTTTGCCTTTTGTAACGGCTTCAAAGGCATTGCTTATTTTTGGAGTGCACGAAAGCATTTCGTTCAGGAACATTTTTCCTTCAAAGGCAAACATTCCCGAATTCCAAAAATAATTGCCCGACTCAAAATATTGTTTTGCGGTTTCTTCGTCAGGTTTTTCTTTAAAATTTTCGATTTTAAAAGTGTGGTTTTCGCCAGTTAAGTCTTTTCCGGCCTTTATGTAGCCGTAACCTGTCGCTGGCTGTGTTGGCGCAATTGCAAAGCAGACAAATTTGCCTTTTTCGGCTGCGTTGGCCGCATTTTTACAGTCTTTTGCAAACTGGCTTACTGGAGTGATTACGTGATCGCTTGTAAGCACAAGAAAAGTGTGGGAAGAATCTGGTTCAAGTTTGTTTATTAAACTTACACCAAGCATGATTGCCGCTGAAGTGTGCTTTGGCGCAGGTTCTGCCAGGACTATTGATTCTGCAAGAAGTTTTCTTGCGTCCATTTCTTCTGAACGATCTGCCAGTTTTTTTATCTGCAGAGTACATTCATTTTCAATATCTTTCCTGGTAACGACTACGATTTTCCCAGAAATTTTTAATGCGAGCGCGCGTATTAAACTTTCCTGCAAAAAAGAAATATTGTCGTTTAAGGCCATAAACTGTTTTGGATGAGTTGGACTAGAAGCCGGCCACAAACGTTCTCCAAAACCACCGGCCATGATAATAACATCTGTAATCATTTTAGCCTTCGTTATTTGTCAAAAAGGTCGATTCTTCTTTGGTGACGGCCGCCTTCAAATTCTGTTTCGAGAAATTTATCGGCAATCATTTCCGCCATTTCGTAGGCGATGATTCTTGCGCCCATGCACAGCACATTTGCATTGTTGTGGCGGCGTGTGTATTCTGCCATTACAAGGTCAGTGCACAAAGCTGCACGGATTCCTTTGTGCTTGTTAGAAGCCATGCTCATTCCGATTCCTGTTCCGCAGATTAAAATTCCGCAGTAAGCCTGATTTGAATCGACTAAGTCGCCTACTTTTTCTGCAAAAACCGGATAGTCGACGCTGTCTCCAGTGTCAGTTCCAACATTGATTACTTCAAATCCTTTTGATTTTAAATGTTCGATTAAGCGGGCCTTGTACAAATAGCCTGCATGGTCGGCACCGATTGCTATAGTTTTAGACATTGTTCATTCCTGTAAAATGAAATTTGATTGAATTATGACGAAAACTTTAGCATAAATTGCGTTTTTTGTCAGCAGAGCAATGTTCTTGTAGTGTCAGAATGAATGATAAAAAAAAATATCTAAAAAAAAGGAAAATATATTGACAAAAAAACATAAAACTTATTATTGTTAGCAATGGTTAATAAGAGTTAGTGTTTATTATTTAGATTACAATCTTGCTAACTATTCTTAGCCGGAGGTTTTATTATGCCGTTGCTTTTTGCTTCAATCGGAGAGGAAGTTTCTGTTGCCTCGATTACTGGCACTCAGGCTGTAAAACAGCATTTGGCTGACATGGGATTTTCTGAAGGCTCGAAGATTACTGTGATTCAGAAAATTGCAACCGGTTTGATTGTTAAGGTCAAGGAAGTCAGGCTTGCGATTGACAAAAGTATGGCTGCAAAAATTCTGATTAAATAACAGAAAATGCGGCAGGGATAGGAGTGGACGCAAAGCGTGTGCGGA